>DAIDJI010000149.1 GCA_027451455.1 Planctomycetales bacterium
GAATCTGCCGCCCAACGTCGACTGGCCGAGCGCCCGGCTCTACCACTACATGGGCCTGGAGATTGAGATCTACACGCCGATCTTCGCGATGGCTCGCGTGGCCGGGTGGGCGGCGCACATCATCGAGCAGCTTGATCACAATCGCCTGATGCGTCCTCGGGCCCGGTACACGGGCCCACCCCACCGCTCCGTCAAGCCGATCGAGCAGCGTTGATTGATCGGGTTTGGGATCGCCCGCCGGCACGGTCGAGACGATTGAGTGCCGGCGGGCCCTTGATGGCCGGTAAATTTATCCGATAAGCTAAAATCCCTGTGATCGGCATGCGCCGTATTTCGGCGCGAGCCTGCACCTGGGATGGCGGATCGGATGAGCCGGGAAGACGGACCGCGAACGACGGCGATCGTTGAGGATGCGCCTTCCGCGTCCGAGGATCGCTCCGCGGTTCTTCCCTGGATCTGGCCCGATGGGTCGCGACTGATGCTGGCCTCGATCGCGATGGTTCTGGCGGTTGGTCTGATGGCCGGCACCGGACGGAGTGATCGCCGACGAGAACGCCGGCCGGTCCACGCCGCGCAGGCATCCGCTCCGGGCCTCGACCCCAGTACTGCGACCGCGGAGGCCCTCGCCGGGCTGCCGAGAATTGGCCCGACCCTGGCCCGTCGGATCGTCGAGGCCCAGGCCGACGGCCCTTTCCGCTCGCCCGAGGACCTGCGCGCCCGGGTCCACGGGATCGGCCCGGCGACTCTGGCGCAGATCGAGCCCTACCTGCGCTTCGAGGCCGGTTCGCAGGTCCGGACGGGATTGTCGACGATCGCGATCGCCGAGGCCGAGGTCCCGAGGCCCTCGCGATCGAGGCGACGGAAGCCTCGCGGCTCGTCGAGACGGCTTGCGGCGAGGGCCGAGGTCGCGGCGGCCTCACCGTGATCGGGGATACCGAACAGGAGATCGGCTCGGTGGTGGAGATTGCGGACGAACTTCCCCGTTTCGAGCCCCCTGGCTGGCTCCGCGGCGGGCATGCGCAGACGATCGTCGGCCGATACTGGCCCAACCTGCGGCCCCATCCGCCCACAACGTCCCACGAGCTGACCCTTCCGGATGGCGATCGGCTCCTGCTCCTGGAGTCGACCCCGGCCGGCTGGAATCCGTCGCGTCCCTCGGCGATGCTGGTCCACGGCCTGGCCGGATGCTCCGGATCCGCCTATGTCGTCCGCCTCACGGACCGGCTCTTCCGATCGGGGATCCGTGTGATCCGGGTCAACCTTCGGGGCGCGGGGCGTGGCTTCGGGATGTCGCGAGGGATCTACCACGCGGGACGGAGCGATGATCTGGGGGTCGTTGTCGACTGGATGCGAGACAACGCCCCGGACTCCCCGGTGGCCACGGTCGGTTTTTCGCTGGGCGCCAACCTGGTTCTGAGGCTGGCGGCGGAGGCCGGTCCGAAGCGGCTCGCCTGCGTCGTCGCGGCGAACCCGCCGATCGACCTCGCCGCCTGCGCCCGACGGATGTGCGAGCCTGAAAACCGGCTCTACGACTGGAACTTCGTCCGGTGGCTCCGGTCAACGGTCGGCCGGCTCCACCAACGTTTCCCCGACCTCGGCCCGACTGGGCTCGATGGAGTCCGGACGCTCTACGAATTCGACGACCGATACACCGCCCGCCGGAACGGCTTCGCCTCGGCCGAGGATTATTATCAACGTTGTAGCCTGGTCGCCACACTCGGACAGATTGAGGTGCCCGGCCTGATCGTCCACGCGATGGACGATCCGTTCGTTCCGCATGAGCCCTTCCTGCACGCGGAGCGGCGGCCCAGCCTGAAGCTGGAACTGGTCGCCCACGGCGGTCACCTCGGCTACGTCAGCCGGCGCCCCTGGCAGGGCGATCGACGTTGGCTCGAGACCCGGATTCTATCCTTCGTGCGCCTGACCTTTTCGTCCCGGGGCGTCTCGTCCGGGCGATGTTGAATCCTTGACTCGCTGATGTGTCGAAGGCCAGGGAAAGGAGTCGGTCCATGCGAGAACTCCGAGGCCAGAGCAGGCTTCCGTCGCCTCGGGGAAAGGCCGCTGGTGTCGATCGCCGGAAAACCTCTGCCGGCGAATACCAGGGCTCGCTCGCAAGCAGGCCCAACCCACCGAAGGTCAAGCAGGGCCTCCAGGGGCTCCTTGCTGAACCGCTGGCAAGAGATCGTTCAGTTCTTCAATCCGCAACATGCGGATGTCCCGAACCGAGATGGAGAACCAGGCCAGGGTTCGAGAGAGATCCATCGCGGCGAGGACGCAAGTCACCGCGTTGACCGTGGCATCACCGAAGTAAACGCTGCCCTGCTGACGTGTGAAGCCATGGCGTGACAGCACCCGTTGGATTTCGGCGTACGCGTTATTCCAGGAAGGACCCGGATAGGCTTTTTGGAGGGTATCCGTATCCATGTCGAAGGCAATAGCGTACATGCGCGATACCTGAACTTGATGCGTGTTGACTTGATTTGATATGGGTCGTTGAGTCGTGGGACGGACAAGTGTGGCGGCTGACATAGTGCACCTCCTCGTGACGATTATACGGCGATGGAGACAATCCCGGAAGACAGGTGGAGGGACATGGTCAGCGTTGCCTCGAGTCAGAACATCGACTTTGGCCACAATTTCGACGACTTTTTGGAGCCATTCCAGGCTGGTCGCCAGAAGGCCAATTCGGCGATGTAAAAGCGCCAGTTCCCATCAGCCACTTTCAACCACCTGCCGCCCTCGCCGCCCTAACCAGGGACTAGGACCGAGAGTGCCGTTGATGCTTCCGAGGTAGCTCGCCGCGGAGGAACTGGGCGAGCTCGTCGGGGTCTTCGAGGTTGAGTTCGATAGGAATCCAATCGCCGGTGGATTCGTCGAGGAGGGCGGCTTCCTTCCGGCCCTTGAGTGTCATGTGGGGGTCGCACCAGATGAGGCGGTCGTCCTCGTTGGTGAAGCCCTGCCCGTCCCACTGGCCGATCCCACCGACGTTGTCGCGCAGGGCGGAGCGGACGGCGAAGACAGCGTCCTCAGCCTCGGGATGATCGAGGATCGCCTCCGGATAGATCCGGATGGCGTAGATCGCGCGGATCGTCTCGAGGTAATCGCCGAGCCATCGGATCGCCGAGGGAGGTCCGCCTGATTCGAGGCTGTCGATGAACTCGGCCACTTCCTCAGCGCCGAGAGTGTTCGGCCCGACCGGGTTGCGCTCGATGGTCGCCCAGACGGAGCGCAGGTCGTTGAGCTCCGGGCCGATGGCGAGGTAATTGCCCAGGGTCCCGGGTTGGTCCACCGACCAGATGGCGACATCCGGGACGGCGCGCTGAAGGCTCGCCATCGGGATGTCCCGATCATTGACCGTCAACAGGCGGAGGTAGTCACCCATCGGCCGACTCCGTCACCAGATGACCCAAGTGAGTCGCCGGGCCCCTCGCGGCCGGTGGACGGGAGGGGGGCTCGTCTTGGGGTGCGCCGGCCCACGGCACATCTGAGGCTAATTCCCGAAAGCCTCGCAGTAGATAGAGTAGCAACGCCCCAAGGATGGTGCAAGGGAACAGGAACACCAGAACATCTCTCGAAGGAGACAACGTCGTCAACTCGCCAACCAGCAGGCTTCCGAACAGAGCGCCGAGCCCCGAGGTCGCGACGAGCATCATGGCCTGTGCGGTTGCGCGGAGGTGTCCGGGTGCCTTGCTGTCGAGGTAGACCTGGGCGCCCACCGTGAAGCAGGCGATTCCCACTCCCTGCAAGAGCGCCCCGGTCACGACCACCCAGAGAGGCGGGTGGAAAGCCAGGCTCAGATACCGGACCAGCCAGGCGGTGATGCCAATCGCCAGGGTGATCTTCGCTCCGGCCCGGCGGAGAATCCAGGGCAGAGCCACCAGCAAGGCGATCTCGCTGGTCTGACCCAGGCTCATCGCCGCCGTGACCCAGGCGCGGGGAAGGCCCGCCGACTCCATGTAGCCGGGGATGACCTGGAAGTTCACCGGCATCGTCATGTAGACGCCCAGGCCGAGGATCAGGACGCAGACGACTCCGGGGCGTCGGAGGATCTCGCCGCCCGCCTCACGCAGGCGGATCGCCCGGGCGCCGACGGCCAGCGGCGGGGTCTCCGGGAGGGTCAGGCAGTAGACCGCCGTAACCGCCGAGAACGCCGCGGCGACCCAGAGCGCTTCGTAGGCTCCGTTCCCCACGCGGGTCGAACCCGAGGCGGCCATCACCAGCGAGACCACCCAGCCGGCCGCCATCCAGCCCGCCGTTCCGCACGACCGAACCCGTCCGAAATCGCGGCCGGCGTCGGCGAGGTTCCTCATCGCCAGGGAGTTCGCCAGGCTGTACGCCGGGGCCGACAACAGCCAGTAGAGCAGGAAGACCCCAAAAATCGCCGGTGCCGAGGTTACACGTCCGCTCGCCAGATAGACCAGGAACAGCGTCCCCAGCCCATAAATCGCGGCCAGTACCCGCTGAGTCGCCATCAGCCGGTCGACCAGTTGTCCTGCGCCCAGGGGGACGGTCGTCGAGGCGATCGCCAGCGTGGCGAAGATCCAGCCCCGATCGCGTGCGTGGATGCCAAGATCGGTGAGGTGGACGGCCAGGAGCGGCCAGAACGACCCCTGCACCGCGTAGGTGAGGGCCATCAGCGTCGATAGCCGTCCAATCATTCCCGCTTTCATGCCTGCCTCGGGGTCGGCCCCAGCTCGATCGGGGTGTTCGGACCGTTTCCGGATCAATCGGGGAGCCCATCACGCTGTCGGCGACGCTCAGCCTTCCGCTGGAGCCGCTCCATTCGCCGGCGCTCTCGGATCTCTCGGCGTTCCTCAGGAGTCGGGCCGACGGCCGGCGGATTGTCCCCCGTCGCCGGGCGGTCACGAGAGATCCCGCGGTCGAGCAGCCGCAAGAGTCCGCCGGCGCCCGCGACGATGGAGCCTTCCAGCAGGTTGGAGCCTGTTGCCTTGAGACGCTCCTGGAAGGCCTCGGCATCGATCCGGGGCTCCTGTAACGTCCCTCGAATCGGAACTTCCAGCCGGGCGCCGCTCAGGAGCGCCGCGAGGACCGGCCGATCGGGACGCGGGGGATTGACGCGGAATCGGGCCGTCAGGTCAAGGTGTTTCTCGAAATCGACCGATCCTTCCAGCTCCGCCTTGCCGATCCGCCCCAGGGGGAGGGCCAACCCATGCTGAAAGACCTTCCGATCGGCGATCCGGAACGAGATCGGGTCGCGCAGGGCCAGCATCGGCTCGGAATCCTCGGTTCCCGGGATCAGGTCGATGATTTCCTCAGCCAGAGGACCGGGCAGGAACTGGACGTCGTTGAAGACGATGTCTCCCGTCACCTTTGCCGCCGCCCCGATGGCCCGGTCCACAGGGAACTCGGCATCGAGACCGCGGACCGAGACCCGGCCGCGGACCCGTGTGGCGCCGTCCAGCACCGGCGCCAGGAACGAGAGGACTCGATGGGAGACCTCATCGTCAACGACGGCATCCTGGATCGTCGAGGAGCCGCCCAGGCGGACCCGGATCCGGCCATCGGCCTCGCGGATGATCTCGGGCTCGAGGTGGAGTGCGCCGTCGTTGAGCCGGCCGTCGATGGGATCGATTCGGAACCGTTCGCCGTCGGACCGGACGACGAGCCGGGCTTGCTCCAGCCGGAGGCCGAAGACGTCGAGGCCGTCGAGGGGGATGCCCAGTTCTCCCGCGATTTTTCCGCCGATCGGTCCGTTCAACCGCCAGTCGCACGGCCGTCCGGTCAGGCGGGCGTTGGGCTCGACGTCGCGGCGGAGATCGGCCTGGAGAGCGGCCCAGTCTGGTTGGAGGGTTCCCTTGAGGTCGAGACGCGACAACTCGGCTGCCCCCTGGATGGTTCCGGAACCTTCGAGTCGTCCCCGGGCGGTTGTCAGCTCGATCCGCCTGACCGACCAGTCGCCGGACCCTCCCGAGACCTCACAGGCCGCCTGGACCGGTCTGAGTGGATCGGGGATGGATGGGCCGGCCGCGCGGGCCTCGCCGGAGATGGTCCAGCGGCCCTCGTGTCGATGGGCCGAGAGCCGGCCGTCGATCGCGAGGGCGGCCGTCGAAGTCTCCCAGGGCCAGCGGGTTGCCTCCAGGGAGATCGAGGCGGGCCGATCGGCCTCCCGATGGACGGTCCCTTCGATGGCAAGCTGGGACGGCTCACTCCCGTTTTCGGATCGTTGCTGGAGGGAGATCTTCCACTGAATCGGGTCGGGATCGCGTGGGATTTCCAGCCGAATCTCAGCGGGGTCGGCCTTGATCGGCTGGGCGAGTGAGGCGTCGGACAATTGAAGGCGGCCGCCCGGGATCTCGACGATCAGCCGGAATCTCGGGTGCGGGCGGATGATCGGTCGCAAGGTTTCCAGGAGGTCGATGCGGCCGTCGGCCCCGCGCTCGATCGCGACCTCGGCGCCGGGGAGACGAAGCGGGATGGTTTCCGGGTTGGCAAAGAGGATCTGCCAGAGTCCCCAGCCGACCTCGGCGCGATCGGCGGCGATCAGGCGATGGCCCTGGCCATCGCGAAGGGCGATGCCGTCGATCCGGGTTGGGCCGAACCAGGAGAGATGAACGGCCCTGGCCTCCAGGGATCCGGGTGCCAGCAGCCGATCGGCGCGAGTCGAGAGGATTCGAAGGGCCAGGGACCGGCCCAGCAGGGTTGGCAGGAGGACCACCAGGCCGAGGACCACGATCGGGGCAAGGAACGCGACCATCCACAGTCGTCGGCCTGTTCGACCGTTGGGTTTCATGTTTTCGGCCGTCCCTTACATGGTTCCCGGAGTCGCGCTTCGATGTTGATCATTGTAGCAACCTGGGGGCCGCGACGTGGCGGAATGCGGGTGGGTGGGCCCAGGGCTCGACTGCTGGCGTGTTGCAACCGCTTGTCCCCTCTGGCATTGTAGGTCGTCGCCTGGCCGCCGGGTTCCTACAGGAGAGAGATCGTTGCCGGTACGGAGTGTCCACAAGGCCGCGGATTACAACCTGCCGAGAGCCGACGGCCGGGCCTGGGGCGTTTGCTGGCTGATGTTCGCGGCGACCGTGTTGACCTACGTCGATCGCCAGGCGGTGGCGCTGCTTCGCGATCCGATCAAGGAAGAGTTCGGTATCGGGTCCAACGCTGAGTTCGGCTGGGTGATTGCGGCATTTTACCTGCCCTACGCGCTTTTACAGGTTCCGGCGGGCTACCTGGTCGATCGCTGGGACCTCCGGCGGACGTACGCCCTGGCGGTCGCCTGGTGGTCGATGGCGGCCACGTTGACGGCGTTCGTTCCGGAACTGGGCTTCCTTTTCGCTTGCCGGGTCCTGCTGGGTATCGGGGAGTCGTTCAACTGGCCGGTCGCCCTGAAGGTGACCGGACGAATTCTACCGCCCGCCGATCGCGGGCTGGGCAACGGCATTTTTAATTCGGGAGCCGCGGTCGGGGCCCTGATCACGCCGGCCATCGTCACCTACCTGGCGACGCGGTTCGGCTGGCGATCGTCGTATGCCGTGGTCGGATCGGCGGGTTTCGTCTGGGTCCTCTGCTGGCTGGTCCTGGTCCGGGGCGAACTGCGTTCGGCGATGGCGCCGAGAGTCGAGAAGACCGATTCCACCGGACTCCCCATCTGGGTGATCGCGGCCTTTCTCGGGAACGGGCTGGCCGCGTCGGGAGTGGCGGCCCTGGGTTTCCTCCATGGGCAGCCGGCCATTCAGGCGGGGATCGCGCTGGCGATCGTCGGGCCGCTCGTGATTGCGGCCGTGATTCCCTCGAAGGACCTCGTCGGAGCCTCGTGGGCCGAGGGACTTGGTCGGATCGTCCGGACGCCAAGGTTCTGGATTCTGGTCGTCGTTTCCGTTTCCATTAATATTTGCTGGCACGTTCAGTTGAACTGGGTGCCCAGCTATTTGCACGACGATCGGGGCCTGAAGTTCGCGGCCGGGAATTACTTCAGCATCATCCCGTTTCTGGCGGCCGACCTGGGCAACCTGGGCGGCGGGTGGTTCTCGCGAAGGCTGGCCGCGGCCGGTCGTCCGGCGGGTCGGGCCCGGCTGATCGTCATGTCCATCGCGATGCCGATGATCCTGGTCGGGCTGGGGATTGGGATGGCCGGGGATCTTCCGACGTCGCTGGTCCTGCTCGCGGCGATGGCATTCGGGACCGCCGCGTACATGGCAAACTACTTTGCCTTCACGCAGGAGGTGAGCGACCGGCATACGGGGCTGGTCGTCGGCTATCTCGGAGCGCTCGGGAATCTGGCCGCCGCCGGGTTCCAGCCGATCACCGGATTGGTGAAGGATCAGACCGGTAGCTACGCGATCATCTTCGCGATCATCGGCCTGGCGCCGTTGCTGGGGTTACTGGCGCTGGCGGTCGGCTGGGGATCGAGTCGCGAGGCGAAGTCCGAGGTCGAGGTGGGATGATCCCGAGGCCGGGGCGGCTGGCGAGGATCGGAGTCGATTCTCGAAAACATCTCGGGCTGGACAGACCGGGGCGTTTCTGGCAGGTTTTGCCCCGCATCTCTTTCCGACGTCGCCGTCGTCCCCCGCCGCCGTGACGACTTCCGGTCTCGACCGGGTCGTCCGCCTTTCGACCGGCCGGGTGAGGTCGCGGGTCGTCCCTTCTGGCAAGGTGGTGGAACATGTTCCGTCGATCCCTCTGGCTGATGGTTCTCGCGGGCGTCCTCGGCCTGGTGCCGGCCGGCTGCGACACCCACAAGTTCTTCCTGCGCCACAAGGATGAGGACGATTCCACGAAGTTGTCGTCCATCGAGGAACAGGATAAGCCGGACAAGGTCATGGGCGGGAACTCCTCGGACGCCGACGGTCGGGCGTTCTTCAAGAAGAACCGGCGGGCCGGCGGTTGGAGTTCCGAGGCTCAGGAGATCGAGAGCCACCTTGGGGCGAACTGATGGCGGCGCCGACAGCCTGGAACCGCTGGTTCGGTGATCGCGGCGAGCGGGCGGCGGCTCGATTCCTCCGGCGCAAGGGCCTTCGGATCATCACCCGGGGTTATCGTATCCGCTCGGGCGAAATCGATCTGATCGCTCGCGATGGCGATGTTCTCGTCTTCGTCGAGGTAAAAACCCGGCGCAGGGGCGAGCCGGCCGAGGCCGTCACGCCCGAGAAACAGCGCCGGATCACGCTGGCCGCGAACCATTTCCTCCACAAGCATCATCTGCTCGAAATCCGATGGCGGTTCGATATTGTCGCCGTCGTCTGGCCCGACACGAAGGGGGCGCCCGAGATCGAGCACTTCCCCGATGCTTTCGAGTCCGTCGGCCGCGGCCAGTTGTTCTTCTGAGCGGTCCGGCCGGTCATCGATTCGCCTGGGCGGCCTGGAGCAGACGGTCGAGCGCCGTCATCTGGGCGAGACCGTCCTCGGCCGGGTCGACCGGCGCGCCCGCTTCCACGGATTTCGCGAAGGCGTCGACCATCGCCGAATACTGGTTGACCGACTCGAAGGTCAGCGTACGGACGACGTCGGCGTCGGGGCCGGAATCGGGCGCCGATCCGATCGAACGGAGCCGGGCGATGGGCGGGCCGTCGGCGGGCGGAAGGTAGGCGTCGGGGACCTCGATCGAGCCGCCGGTGCCGACCAGCTCGTCGACGCGGCCGAGCTGCGGCTCCGCCTCGCCGAGCG
>DAIDJI010000150.1:0-6797 GCA_027451455.1 Planctomycetales bacterium
CAGGTCGCGACCCACTCGCAAGGGGAGTCCGCGGCCTTCGCCGGGTCCACCGATCGGCCCGCGGGGCCACACCGACCCGACCATCTTCAGACCCGACCGTAATCGGTGTCAGTTCATTATCCGTAATCGGGACCGCGACCGTAATCGGTGTCAGTTCATTATCCGTAATCGGGACCGGACCGTAATCGGTGTCAGTTCATTATCCGTAATCGGGACCGTAATCGGTGTCAGGGACCGTAATCGGTGTCCGTTCATTTTCCCTTAAGGATTCCGTCCGCGGACTGGTCATAGCCCTGATCTGATTCCCCGAGCATCTCGTCAAGGAATTGGGCCATCAACTTGACGTCCAGGTCGGTCCGGGCGGCCGACGCCTAACCTGGTCTCGGCCGCTCTGGGCTTGCGCACGATGACCGGGTATGCTGGGAGGAGACGGATTCAGCCCGCAAGACCGTAAAGTCCCCGTTCCAGGCAAGGTGATCGATGGATTATCAAGCCGTCCTCAACGAAGTCGAGTCCTGGCCCGTCGACGATCGCGTCCGGCTCGTGCAGGACGTCTGGGACCGGCTAGCCGACCAAGGTTATGAACCCGAACTGACCGCGGAGATAAAGGCCGAACTCGATCGGCGGATTGAGGAACTGGATCGCCATCCCGCGGCCGGCATCCCCTGGGAGGCGGTCAAGGCCCGGGCCCTTGAGCGCCTCCGGCAATGAACCTTCCGGTCATCTTCAGCCCGGCAGCCGACCGGGAATTTGTCGAGGCGGCGGCTTGGTACGAGGAGAAGACGGGGCGCGGCGAGGAGTTCATCGATCGCGTTCAAGATGTGCTGGATCGGATCGGCCGGATGCCGGAGCTTCATGCGATGGTCTACCGGGACATCCGACGTGCGCGGGTTCAGCGCTTCCCGTACGGCGTGCTCTACCGCGTCTTGGCGGACCGGGTCGAAGTGATCGCCGTGTTCCACAGCAAGCGAGACCCGAGGAACTGGCGATCTCGGGCCTAACAATCATGAGTTGGAGGTCGGCGCAGCCCGACCTCCAATCCCCTGTTCAAGAGGCATGGCCGACTCGCCATGGGCCTCATCTTTAGGGGAATGCCTCGCGGTGATCATCAGCGATCACTGTCGTCGGCGACCGTCAGCCGGCCCAGGCACGACCTGCGCCAGGTCGCGACTCGCTCGCAAGGAGAGCCCGCGGCCTTCGTCGGGTCCACCGATCGGCCCGCGGGGCCACACCGACCGGCCGTTCGCCGGACCCGGCACGCCCCCCGATCGGTCCCCGGCCTCGCCGACGGGATTGTGAGCCACTCCGGTCGTGAGAGCCAGGTTGAGGAAGAGATGCCAGGAACCATTAGTCCCTGACGCCCCTATTGACCCCCTTTCCGGTCCTGTCGATGCGCCCGGCGGGGCCTGGGATCGACTCGCGGGACAGCTACGTTCGGTGATGGTATCGGTCGAGGAGTTGCGAAGAATTTCCGAGGAAGGGTCGGGCTTCATGATCGCTTAAGGTTGGTCCTCCTATGATGGGTTTCCGTGCGGCCGAACGAGCGGTGAGGCGCGGAGCCTCACCGCCGACGGCCCGACTGGCCCCGGATTGGGAGACGCCCGGATGACCTTCCGCTTCCCGCGTCAATCGTTGACGATCGCAGTGATTCTGCTCGCGCCCACGCTGTTGATGGCCCAGCCGCCGGGTCCACCCCCGGGCGGTATGCAGGGCCGACCCGGCGGCCCGATGATGGGCGGTCCCGGCGGCCCGATGATGGGCGGGCCGCTGATCGAAGCTCTCGATCGGGACGGCGATGGCGTCCTTTCTCAGGAGGAGATCCGTAACGCCTCCGCGTCGCTCAAGTCCCTCGATCGCAACCGAAACGGTCAGATCGATCCGTCCGAAATGATGCCGGGACGCGGTCGTCGCGGAGGTTTCGGACCTGGTGGACCCGGCCGATTCGGTCCGCCGCCCGAAGGGGACGGTCCTCCCGCTGGTGGTCCCGGTCGTCGCGGACCCGGTGGATTTGGTCCGCCGCCTGGTGGTCCTGGCGGCCCTGAAGGGGACGGTCCTCCCGGTGGTGGTCCCGGTCGTCGCGGGCCGGGCCGGCGCGGGCCGGGTGGTCCTGGCGGGCCTCCCGAGGGCATGGGTCATCCGCCCCAGGTCGGCGACGTGATGCCTCCGTTCGTCCGGCATCGGATGAAGCTTGACGCCGATCAGACCAAGAAGATCGAGGCGCTCGAAGCCGAGGTCCGCACGAAGCTCGGCCTGATCCTGACGCGCGATCAGATGCAGGAGTTTGAGGAGATCCTCCGCGAGGGTCCTCCAGGGCGTCCGGGCGGCGGCCCACCCGAGGATGACGGCCCGCCACATCGCCCCGGCCGACCCGACTGATCCTTTCGGACAAATTCACCACAGAGAGACAGAGGAAGACCGACGCGAAAGAATGCCGGGAATTTACCACAGAGACACAGAGGAAGACCGATGCGAAAGAATTGCCGGGGGAACCTTCAACGAGACTCTCAACCCGATTTCTCTCTGTGCCTCTGTGTCTCTGTGGTTTTCCATCTTCAAAACATCGATCGCGAGGGATCCCATGAAAAGCCACTCTCTTCTGCTCTCGGCCTGGTTGGGATCGCTGCTGCTGGCGGCGGTCGAGGTCCGGGCCGATCCGCCTGCGGGGATCGAGCCTATCGGAGGGCGCTGGTATGTGCGGCCGGGTGATCCGGCGACCTACTTCTATCGCGATGGGGATCGATACGTCGACCTGTTCACGTATCACAGTCGCGACTCGAACAAGGACGGCATTCCAAACGTCAAGATTCGACACGATGAGCGGTCGCTGATGGTCGAGAGCCAGGGCTATCCGAATCATCCGACGGCGATCTTTCCCAACAGCCGGAATCCCAATCGCATTCGCGTTCAGGATTTCCACTTCCGGTTCCCCCTCGAACCGAAGCGGGCCGAGACGATCACCCGGGTGCCGATGGGTCCAATCGGCATGGCGCTCAACGGTGTGGTCTTCTTCAATCCGTTCGAGGCCGGTGGGATGAACGCCATCGAGGGATACTCGGAAGTCTGGCTCGATTCCTGCTGCGGCCACCCGGAACAGCGCGGCGTCTACCACTACCACAAGTTCCCAAGCTGCCTGAAGACTCCGTTTCCCGACGAGGGACGCGGCCACTCTCCGGTGATCGGTTTTGCCTTTGACGGGTTTCCAGTCCATGGCCCTTACGAGGCAGACGGACGGATGGCCCGCGACCTCACCGGCAACCGGGCGCTCGATGTCTGCAACGGCCACGAGGATCCGTCACGCGGCTATCATTATCATGTCACTCCAGGTCGGTTCCCCTACATCATCGGCGGATACGCGGGCATTCCCGACCCGGCGAACAACCGGATGATCGCGCGGATGCCCGAGGGTGCGATCGTTGACAACGCCGAGGGGACCAGCCGCCTCAGCGCTCCGATTCGATCGGTCACGCCGGGGACCGTCGCCCGGGGCCGGTCGCACACGATCCGGATCGAGCTCGACCCCTCGGCCGCGCGCGATCGGATTCCCGAGGGGAAGCCGAGCTGGGTCCAGGTCGGACCGTTTGAGGCCTCGAAAATCGATCGCCAGGGCGAGGTGATCCTCGCTGAGATCACCGTCCCGAAGGACGCCTCGCTCGGTGTTTTGCTCGACCTTCACGTCGAATTCGCTCCGAAAGAAGGCGGCGTGCGGAGGGTCCCGGTGTTGAAGCGAAATGATGTGTTGCGGGTCGTCGAATGACCCCGGGATTTGACCCCGCGATCGCCGCGACCTACGGTTGGCGCGGGCCGACTCTCCGGCCCGAACTTCGGAGGAGGCGATCGTGGGAATCTCGGCCCCGTCGGTGGTGAGCGGCGTGACTCTCTCGGGATCGAACGGCAAGGGCCCCTTCTTGCCGAAGGCCGTCTCCAGCTTCGAGGAGACCGGCCTCAGCCACGCGATCATCGAGGGCCTGGTCCTCAAGTTCCTGGTGAACGCCGGGACCGCCACCGGCCGGCGGATCGCCGCCGAGCTGGGTCTACCGTTCGGCCCGTTTCCCGACTTCCTCCGTCAGCTCAAGAATCAACAGATCGTCGCCTATGCCAACTCGGCCACGGCCAACGATTACCTTTACTCGCTGACCGATGCCGGCCGGATGCGCGCCAAGCTCGCCTTCGATGAGTGTGCCTACGTCGGCACGGCGCCGGTGCCGTTTCAGGACTATCTCGCATCGGTCACCGCACAGACGATCACAACCGAGCATCCCCGCGAAGAGGACCTGCGCCGGGCGTTCTCGGACCTGCTGATCTCCGACGAGATTTTTGCGATGCTCGGCCCGGCGATCAACTCGGGACGCGGGATGTTTCTTTATGGATATCCAGGGAACGGCAAGACCAGCATCGCCGAGCGGATCACGCGATGCTTCGGCTCGACGGTCTGGATTCCCCGGGTGCTGACGGTCGAGGGGCAGATTATCAAGCTTTTCGACATGGCGAACCACGAGCCGATCGAGCAGGATTCGCCGGGCGGGCTGCTCGACGATCTTAAACACGATCGTCGATGGGTTCACATCCGGCGCCCGACGATAGTGGCCGGTGGCGAGCTCCGTATGGAGGACCTCGAACTGCACTACGACCCGACGACGAAGGTGAGCGAGGCACCCTTGCAGCTCAAGAGCAACCTCGGCACCTTCCTCATCGACGACTTCGGCCGGCAGCGGATGCAGCCGGTCGAGCTTTTGAATCGGTGGATCGTCCCGCTGGAGAAGCGGTACGACTTTCTCAGCCTGGCGAACGGGAAGAAGATCCGGGTTCCGTTTGACCAGTTGATTCTCTTCTCGACCAACCTGGAGCCGAAGCAACTGGTCGACGAGGCGTTTCTCCGCCGAATCCCGTACAAGATTCAGGCGATGGACCCGACCGAACCGATGTTTCGGAAAATGATCGAGATTTTCGCGCCGAAGCTGGGATTCGGGTCGGTCGACACGTCTGCGGTCGACTATCTCGTCGAGCGGCATTACCAGAGCTGCGGCCGGCCGTTCCGGTGCTGCCAGCCGAGAGACCTGCTGCTCCAGGTTCGCAATTACTGCGTCTACAACGGCCTCCCGCTGGAGCTAAAGCCCGAATACTTCGACTTCGCCGCGCGGAACTACTTCACGGTGATGTGAAAGCGGTCCGGATCAGGTTCGGGGTTGGATGGCCGACCGGGTCTTTCTCAATCGCGGGGCCGGTTCGGCCGATCACGATTCCTTGAGCCGACGGACCTCGGCCTCGGCGGCCTCGACCTCGCGGCGGAGCCGGACGAGGTCCTCCGGGTCGTCGTTCTGCTTAACCGCGCCGGCGAGCTGCTGCCGCAACTGGGCCAGGCGCTTCTGCAGCACATCCAGTTTTTTCTTCGCCTTGCTGTCCATACGAGCCCTCCTTTCCTCAACGGCGCGTGGCACCCGGGATGCGAGGGGATCTCGCCGGGTTCCCCCGGGCTCGCCGATCGATTAAAATGCCCCGCCCGAGACCGGATGTCTCGACAGCCGCCCCTTTCCCTTTCGGCTTATCACGGGCACGACTTTGATGCCAGGATCATCCCCCCGGCCGATGGCCCGCCCCGATCGGATCGCCCCGACCGTGAACCCGACCGAGGCCGAGGAGCGCGCCTTCCACGCCTCGGTCACCCGCAAGATCATCGATGCGCTGGTGGCTGTCCACGAGCGAGTGGTCGCTCGATACGAGGAGATGGACCAGATCAAGCGGCAATTCCAGGAACAGTTTCGCGAACTCGATAACGCCGACAAGGCCAACCTTCGGCAGGCGGCCGACATGGCGGCGCGGGTCGGCGAGCATGCCGTCGAGCAGCGGAGGCGGCTGGATCGCCTGGTCGAGTCTCCGTATTTCGGCCGGATTGACGCCCGGATGCAGGGCGGAGCGGGAACGGCCAGCATCTACATCGGCGTCCATTCCTTTGCCGATCCCGACGGCGAGGGGCCGCTGATCCACGACTGGCGAGCCCCGGTCTCGAGCATGTTCTACGATTTCGAGCTTGGTCCCGCCCATTACGAGGCCCCCGAAGGACGGATCGACGGCTCGATCTCGCTGAAGCGGCAGTACCGGATCGAGCATCAGGAATTCCGGTTCATGCTGGAGTCGTCCCTGAACATCCAGGATGAGATCCTTCAGGAGGAGCTTAGCCGGGCCTCTGACGACCGCCTCAAAAACATCGTTGCCACCATCCAGCGCGACCAGAACCGGATCATCCGCGACGACCGCGCCCGGACGCTCATCATCCAGGGGGCGGCGGGATCGGGCAAGACGTCGATCGCCCTGCACCGGGTGGCTTACCTGCTCTACCGGTTCAAGGAAACCATTCGTTCCGAAGATATCCTCATCATCTCGCCCAACAAGGTGTTTGCGCATTACATCTCGCGGGTTCTGCCGGAGCTGGGCGAGGAGATGATCCGGGAGACGACGATGGAGGCGCTCGCCGAGGACCTTCTCGACGGGAAGTATTCCTTCCAGACGTTCTCCGAGCAGGTTTCGGAACTTCTCAAGGATCGCGATCCGGAATTCGGCGACCGGGTCCGATTCAAGGCGACGGCCGCGTTCCTCGATCGGCTGGACGCTTACATCGGCCACGTCCGAAGCGCGAACCTGCGACCCGCCGCGATCTCGGTTGGGATGACGACCATCGACCCGAACTGGCTCGCCGTTCAGCTCCGGAAGCGGTCGCAGCTCGCGATCAGCGAGCAGATCAACGGTGCCCTCACGGCGATCATGGATCACCTGCATTATTACCACGGTCGGCCTGTCACCGG
>DAIDJI010000150.1:6807-9557 GCA_027451455.1 Planctomycetales bacterium
CCGGTCCCGAGCGTACCCAGCTTCGCGCTGACCTTCGGAAACTCTTCGCCACGAAGAATCTCAAAACACTGTACAGGGAATTCTACGACTGGATCGGACATCCCGAGATGTTCCGGCCGGGAGCCCGGGGCGCGCTCGAGTATTCCGACGTCTTCCCGCTCGTCTACGTGAAGATGATGCTCGAAGGGTTCAAGGTCCGCGACCGTATCAAGCACGTGGTGATCGACGAGATGCAGGACTATACCCCGGTGCAATACCGGGTCATCTCGCGACTCTATCCCGGGAACATGACGGTTCTCGGCGACCGGAATCAATCGGTGAATCCGCTCAGCTCATCCACAGCGGAATCGATCCGGGATGTCCTGCCGGATGCCGAATGCGTCTACATGCAGAAGAGCTATCGATCCACGGTCGAGATCACCAGGCTGGCGCAGTCGATCCTCCACAATCCGGACCTGATCCCGATCGAACGCCACGGTGAGGAGCCGAGGATCGTCGGCTTCCGCACCCAGGGCGAGGAGCTCGAATTCCTCCTCGGGCTGGTGCGGGCCTTTGCGCAGAGCGGGTATCACTCCACCGGGATCATCTGCAAGACGCAAAAGCAGGCCGACGCCCTGTTTGAAGACCTTCGGGCCGAGGCCAACGTCCGTTTGCTCGACGCCCGGAGCCAGGAGTTCCGCGACGGAATCACCATCGCGACCGCCTATCTCGCGAAGGGGCTCGAATTCGACCAGGTCATCCTTCCCTCCTGCACCGCCCGCAATTATCGATCGGCCATCGATCGCCAGATGCTCTATGTCGGAGTCACCCGGGCCATGCACGCGCTGACCATCACCCACTCCGGTGCGATCTCTCCGTTCCTCGCGAGGTAAACGACCGGGCCGACCCCTCGGCCCGTGAGGAGGACTCGGACAGCCCGCACCTGCCGCTCAGGCAGGTCGAGACCCCAAACCACGGCAGCACCCAGCGAAACAGAGCAAACCAGCCGAACCAGACCGCTGGAAGATACAGAACGTCCCACATGTCTTTCCCCTCGGCCAGAGCCAACCGAGCCTCATTCCATCCCGCCGAATAACAATATAGCCAAAAAGGAATTTTGCAAGTCCGAGGTGCCTGTCCGCCTGATTCCGGCCTCGATCGGGGGCGTTGGGCGGGGCACACAACTGGACAACACGCGACGCGGTGATAAAATTCACTGGGCAACTATTCTGCTTACCGGATATGCGGTCAAATACACATGCGTACGACGATCCCTGACGAGATCCTGGACCGGGTCGCCGAGAAATTCCGGATGCTGGGCGATCCGACGCGATTGGTGATTCTTCGGGCCCTGATGGCCGGCGAGAAGAACGTCGGCATGGTGGTCACCGAGACCGGACAGGGCCAGGCGAATGTGTCGAAGCATCTGAAATTGCTGGCCGAGGCGGGAATGGTTCGGCGCAGGAAGGAAGGGTTGCAGGTTTTTTATTCGCTGGGTGACCCGCTGGTGGAGGACCTTTGCGAGCTGGTTTGCGGGACGATCGTCCGCGAGGCGCAGGCGGATGTCGAGCGCAACCGGAAGATTTTGAAGACGTGGGGCGGGCGGAGCTAACCCGCTCTGACAAGCCGGGGACAGGGGCCTCGAAGTCTCGGAGCCCGTCACCGGTTTGTCAGAGCCTCGGATGCGAGGCGGGCCTCGCCGGTCAATCGGCGTAGATGGTCGACATCACCTTGAGCCCGAGGTCCATCGCCTGCCAGGCAAATCCGGCGTGGAAGGGCTCACCGTGGCCGAAGCGCCAGGGCAGATACAGGCCGAGCAGGACCTTCCCCGCTCGCCAGACCGGTGAGACACCGACCTTGTAATGCTCGGCGTCGTCGGCGTCGACCGCGACTGGTCGGGCCGGGTCGCCGGTGTACTTCAGTGGGACCTGGGCGAAGGTCGCCTTGTTCAGCTCCTCCATCACGCACATGCTCATCGGCTCGAAATTCACGCTGGGCTTGGTCCCCTTGATCTCGGCGGCGAGGTGGTCGGCGGCGGCGTCGGCCTGGAGCAGCGCCAGAAAGGCCTGCTTGATCGGGAAATCGGCGGCGTCGCCAACGGCAAAAATGTTGTGCTGGCCGGCGACTCGCCTTGAGTCGGGCTCGACGTGGACAAATCCGCGATCGTCCGAGGGGAGCCCTGGGAACCGCTCCCGGGCGATATAGGGCGGGAATCCGATCAGGAGGTCGAACCCGAGCCGCTCGCCGTTCTGGTAGTGGATCGTCCCTGGCTCGACCGACGTCACCACGTAGCCCTTGTGGCCCTCGATGCCACGCTCCCGGAATTCCTCCGTGACCACGGTGTTGAGCCGGGGGCCGAACGCCTGGATGTAGCCCTCCTCCATCGTGGTCCAGATCAGGTCGACCTCGTCGCGAATCCCGCGCTCGCGGAGCCAGGTGTCCAGCATCAAGACCAGCTCATAAAGCGGACCGGAGCATCGGTTGTTGGGGGGGACGACGAAGACGACGCGTTGACGCGTCCCTTCGCGGGCCTTCTCCTCGACCCGATGGAGCCCATCGCGGAGCGCGAGCATTTCCTCCGGAGTCCAGAGGGTGAGCGCGTGCTCCTTGAAGCCGGGGATCTCCTCGGGACGCATCGAGGCCCCGGTGGCGAGGATCAGGTAGTCGTAGGGAAGCTCGCCGTCGGCGAGCCGCACTCGCCTGCCGGGGACGTCCACGCCCCGGACCTCCGCGAGGAGCACCTCCTCGTTTCGCCCTTGCCGCAGCACCCG
>DAIDJI010000151.1 GCA_027451455.1 Planctomycetales bacterium
AAGTTCCCGGACGTGCCGGGACGAGGTCAAGAAGATCTCAAGGATTGGGAACCGGCCGGGCCCGGGGTTGTGCCCCGGACCCGGTCGATCCTGACCGTTGAGTTATGGTCGAAAGTGCGGCTGCCCGACGGGCAACCCGTCGGCTGCCGTTAGGCGAGCCGCCCCTGGTTATCACTACACACGCGATCACCTCCTTTCGCTCTAGCCTCCCCGGCCCCACCGGAGACCAGCCTCGAGTGGGGGCGGGCTCTAGTCCCTCGCGACACGGTATCGCGAGACGAAAGTCGGCCGAATGGTGTGTTGTCTCTCGACCGACCAAATTACTGTATACGGACCGAAGGCGCCGATCAACCGTCTGGAGACGAAAGTTCGGGTGGGAGCGAGGGCGTGCCGGAGCAGTCTCTAGGATCGCGGCGTGGCGTCAGATAAAATGCAAGAACGGGCGGCGATCGACCGCGTGGCCCATTCCCATTTCGGGGCGAGTCTGCAAGATGCTGGCCAAGCGGATCATCCCCTGCCTGGACGTGAATCGTGGGCGAGTGGTCAAGGGGACGAACTTCCTCAACCTTCGGGACGCTGGCGACCCGGTGGACGTGGCGGCCCGCTACGACGCCGAGGGAGCGGATGAGTTGGTCTTTCTCGACATTACGGCGAGCCATGAGGACCGGGGCATCCTGCTGGACGTGGTTCGGCGGACGGCCGAAGTTTGCTTCATGCCGCTGACCGTAGGGGGTGGGATTCGCGGGGTCGAGGACGTTCGAACGCTGTTGAACGCGGGTGCGGACAAGGTTTCGATCAACTCGGCGGCTGTCCGGGATCCGGAACTGGTTCGTCGGGCCTCGCGGCGGTTCGGCAGCCAGTGTATCGTGGTCAACATCGATCCGAAGCGGGTATTCCGGGATGGTCGGGAGGTCTGGGAGGTCCATATCAATGGCGGCCGGATCGCGACCGGGCTGGAGGCGGTGGCCTGGGCCCGCGAGGTTGAGCGGCTCGGCGCCGGGGAGATCGTCCTGACCAGCATGGACGCCGACGGTACGAAGGCCGGCTATGACCTGGAGATGACACGAGCGGTGGTTGAGGCGGTTGGCATTCCGGTGGTCGCCTCGGGGGGAGCGGGACATCCCGAGCACCTGGCCGCGGCCCTGGCCGACCCCCCGGCCGGCGCGGGTGCCTCGGCCGCGCTGGCCGCCAGCATCTTTCATTACGGCGAGTTCACGATTGCCGAGACGAAGGAGTTCCTCGAAGGCCGGGGTCTGCCGGTCCGCCGGGTACCGGCTCGGCCACGGCGCGGGGCCGAGGCCGCCGCGCTGGGGGCGTCCTGAGGCGACGAATCCCGGTACGTTTCTCCGAATATTTTGATCCCTTTCCGCTCCGTCCTCCGGTCCGAATCGAATCGAATCCGTGGTATCCGACCCGCAGGAGTCCAGCCCATGGCGACGGCCGTCGAGACCTCCGTTGAAGCAATGCCCAACGAGCCGGAAGCCAACAAGCTTTTCCGGATGGTCATGAAGTACAAGGGCTCCGACCTGCATTTAAAGGTCGGGCTCCCCCCCGCCATGCGGCTGGCCGGCGTGCTCCGGACGATGCAATTGCCGGTGCTCACCAGCGCGGACATGGAGCGGCTGATGTTCCCGCTCCTGACCCCTCGTCAGAAGGAGATCCTCGAGACCACCGGCG
The DNA here is from genome assembly GCA_027451455.1 of Planctomycetales bacterium. Taxonomy (GTDB): domain Bacteria; phylum Planctomycetota; class Planctomycetia; order Isosphaerales; family Isosphaeraceae; genus JAKAUH01. Next base: position 1,678 of record DAIDJI010000151.1, read on the forward strand.
GGGCGGACTTCGCGCACATCATCGTCGACCCCAACGGCGACGAGACCCGGTTCCGCGTCAATCTCTTCAAGCAGCGCGGGCGGCTGAGTCTCGTGGCCCGGCGGGTGAATACGTCGATCCCCGACTTCGAGGGCCTCGGCCTGCCGCCGGTTCTCGCCGATATCGTCACGACCGACCAGGGGATCATCATCCTCGCGGGCGTCACCGGTTCGGGGAAGTCGACCACCATCGCCTCGATGCTCAATTACGTCAACAAGACCGAGCGATGCCACGTCGTCACCATCGAGGACCCGATCGAGTTCACGTTCAAGGATGACAAGTGCATCATCAACCAGCGTGAGGTCGGCATCGACGTCATCGACTGGAACACGGCGTTGAAGCACGCGGTCCGGCAGGATCCCGACATTATCCTGGTGGGCGAGATGCGAGACCAGGAGACCTTCAGCGCCGCACTTCACGCCGCCGAGACCGGCCACCTGGTGTTTGGAACGATCCACGCCTCGAGCGCCCCCTCGACGATCAGCCGCATCCTCGATCTCTTCCCGGAGGAGATGCACTCGGCGATGCGGCAAAACCTGGCGTTCAACCTGAAGGCGATCATCGCCCAGAAGCTTTTGAAGACGACCAAGGAATGGGAGGCGACGCATGGGCAGTCTCGCGTTCCGCTCGTTGAGATCATGCGGATGAATCCGACGGTCCGCAAACTGATTCTGACTGAGGAGGACATCAAGCTGGCACAGGCCATTCGGATGGGGAAGGAAGAGGGAATGGTGGACTTCACCGAGAGTCTGCGACAGCTAGTGGTGAACGAGACGATCGAGCGGGCGACGGCGTTCGAGGTCGCCCCGAATCCCGAGACATTGCGGATGGTGCTCAAGGGGATTCAGCTCCCCGAGCAGGGCATCCTCTGATCGCCCGGTGGACGGGCGAAAGGTTGGTGGCCCCGAGGCTTCCCATCGGGGCCGAAAGGTATTAGGATCACACAATCCCGAAGTCATCGGCGTTTCGGGCGCCCCGGCGAGAGCAGCGGGGCGCCGATGTCACGGTCGTGCGGCGGCCCCGGCGTAACGGGTCCCGGGCCCTCGCGAAGAGTGGACGCGGGGCCCTGGCCCAGATCGGGCGACGCTGACGCCCCCGGCCTCGAACCGCCCGACTGCGGCCCTCGACGACCGATTGCCGTTCCCGGTCCGTTGGATCGCGCCGGCCTCGCCCCGGAGAAAGCCCAGCAATGATTCGCCCGTCCCTGGTGCTCGGCACCTTCCTCGTCGCGACGATCGGGCTGGCCTCCGCATCGGAGGCTGCCGACGTCATCTCCGTCATCCTGGCGCAGTCGCCCAACGTGCCCCGCGGTCCCGGGATGTACCTGAACCTGTTCAAGTTTGTCCCGGTCGTCCTGATCTACTTGCTTTGGGTCTGGACCACCGACTGGGTCGAGCACGATACCCAGGAACTCAACAATCTCAAGTTCGGTATCTGGCACAGCGTGGTTTTCTTCTCGGGTGTGCTCGGCCTGCTGCTGGTCCTGGCCCTCCCCATGTACGTGATGGGGCTTATCCTGCTGTTGCTGGCCTATTTCATTCCGCTGCTGACCTACATCTACGCGAGGAACCAGACGGTCCCCGACGACCAGAAGGTCCTCACGCCCTACCACCTGGGCGAGGTCACCAACGACGTGCTGGCCAAGCTCGGCATCCGGCCGCTGTTCAACAAGGATGTCGGTACCTCGGACCGCTCGGGCCCGCCGATCCAGTTCATCGGCAAGTCGTCCACCGGCGGCGGCAAGGAGGACCCGACCCGCGTCAGCCAGGCCGAGGAATCGCGTTCGTACATGGCCGCAAAGGAACTGGTCTACGACGCCGTCCTTCGCCGCGCCACCGACATTCACCTCGAGCCGACGACCGAGCAGCTCTCGGTCCGCTACCGGATCGACGGGATTCTCCACGCCGCCGAACCGTTCGACCGCGCCACCGGCGATGCCGTGGTGAACGTTTTCAAGGTTCTCTCGGCGATGGACATCTCCGAGAAGCGCAAACCGCAGGACGGCTCCTTCGGCGCGAAGCTCCAGGGTCGCGACCTCGATTTCCGCGTTGCGACCTCGGGCTCGAAGGCCGGCGAGAAGCTGGTCATGCGAATCCTCGACAACAGCTCGGGGATCACCAAGCTTGATGAGCTGGGAATGCGGCCCAAGCTGGTCGAGCAGGTTCGGGCGATGGTGACCCAGCCGCATGGGATGTTCCTCTGCTGCGGCCCGACCGGCGCCGGTAAGTCCACCACGCTCTACGCCTCGCTCCGCGAGATCGATCGATACCAGCGGAACATCATCACCGTTGAGGATCCGATCGAGTATCAGCTCGACAACGTCACTCAGATGGAGGTCAACACCAAGGCCGGCCAGACCTTCGCCGCGATGCTTCGCTCGATCCTCCGTCAGGATCCCGACGTCATCATGATTGGCGAGATCCGCGATCAGGAGACCGCCTCGATCGCCTGCCAGGCGGCCAACACGGGCCATATGGTGTTCTCCACCGTCCACTCCAACGACGCGATCACGGCACTCTTCCGGCTTCTGGACCTCGGGGTCGAGCCGCACATGATCGCCTCAGCGCTTTCCGGTGTGATGGCCCAGCGGCTGGTTCGCAACCTTTGCGAGGCCTGCAAGGAGCCGTACAAGCCCAAGCCTGAGTTCCTCAAAAAAGCGAACATCCCTGCCGACAAGGTCGACGTTTTCTACCGACGTCCCGAGAACCCTGAGCAGGTCTGCCCGCAGTGCGGCGGCACCGGCTACTTCGGCAGGACCGGCATCTACGAGCTTCTCGTCCTCACCGAGCCGATGAAGGAGCTCATCCGAGAGAATCCGTCGATCAACAAGCTCAAGGCTGAGGCGCGCAAGAACGGGATGATCTACCTCCAGGAAGACGGTCTCCGCCAGGTTATCCAGGGGCGTACATCGATCGAGGAGCTGCTCCGGGTCGTCAAGTAAAGCTCTCCTGTTCGCCGTCGTCGGTCCTGTCCGTGACGGGCTCTTGAACGTCGATGGGCGGAGGATCGGGATGGGCGTGATCGGCCGGGGCGAAGACGAACAACGGACAAGGGGACGAAAGGGACAAGACCGATGGTGATCCTGTTCGACATGCTCCTGATCGCACTGGTGCTGGGTCTGGCATACGCCCTGGCCAGCGAAGGTCTCTGGGGCGCGGCATTGATGTTCTTCAACGCGGTCTTCGCCGGTATGATCGCGTTCAACTTCTACGAGCCGCTGGCAGTCCTGCTCGACAAGACCGGGATCAACTGGGGGTTCTCCGATACCCTCTGTCTTCTCGGCTTGTTCTGCGTCTCGATGGTGATTCTGCGGCTGACAACCGAGAGTCTGGCGCCGGCGATGGTCCGGTTCCCGACCCCGGTCTACCACGCGGGCCGTTGGATCTTCGCGGTTGCCGGGGCGGCCGTCGCGATCTCAATTCTGCTCCTGGGCTTCGAGTGCGCCCCGGTCCACAAGAAGCTGTTCAAGGCCTACGAGTACAACTCGAGCCCGCCCTTCCACTGGGGCTTCGATCACAACTGGCTCGGGTTCTTCCAGCACGCGACCGGCGGCCCGTTCGCTCAGTACGGCTCCGGGAGACCGGATCCCCTGCTGAATTACGGCCAAGGACTTCCGATCCACCTCTTCGACCCGGACGGCAAGTGGCTGATCGACCACCAGAACGCCCGCCCCTACGGCGACGAGAAGGTCCCGCCCGATGAAGAGGCCGGCGCCGGTGCGGGAGCCGCCAGGACTGGCGGAGCGCCCAGTGCACCTGGGGCGCCGGGCGCCTGATCGGGACGACAGTGATCGGGCCCAGCCTGGCTTATGGCTGGGCCTTCGCCTCATCTTCTGGGGCGTCACCGTATCGTCGCCTTTCGACGAGCTCAAACTGGGCCGCGTTGGATTTGCCGTAGTCGCCCACCTTCATCCGGTAGACGGCCACCTGCCCGGTCGTCGTCTCGAAGACATAGAGTGGCGCCCAGCCTGCGTTGTAGCGTCCGAGCGATCCGGTCGCCATCAGGAAGCGTGGCCGGGCGTCGCCGTCAAGCCCGAAATCGGCGGCGAGGTCACGCTCGGCGAACCGGTCAAGGATCTGCGTTTTGGTTCCTTGTCCCTTGTAAGAGGGGACGGTGGCGAGCAGTCGGGCTCCCTTGTAGTCGAGGAAGTAGAGGGCCTCTAGTGGGATCGATGACCTGGTCCCCTCATCGTACTCGACCAGGACGGGGCCGGTCGCGACGATACAATTGCCGGTTCGGTCAACGGTGGCGGCCTGCATCGGCCCAGGTCGGACTTCTGAGCCGAGCCAGCCGAGCACCATCCCGAGACCCATGAACAGCAGACTTCCGATCCCGGAACGTTTCACGGCACGCCTCCTCGATTACCCAGAGCGAAAGGATTCTACCGGTCGCCGTGCGGGGAAAGACGGGCGGCATTGTGCGAGGAACCCGTGGAGGCGTCCAGCCCATTCCGACCCGGGTACGGGACGGGGGACGGAGAACCGGCTTGAAGGGCCGCTCCGATCGGTTTACGAATGGAGGATAGGCCGGGGCGGGACGGCGTGATCTCGGATCTGATAACGACATGGAGAGGGGCGCGTGATGGTCCTGGGATGGCTGGCGATACTGGTGATGGTCCCTCTCCAGGTTCCCCGGCCCTTCGCCGCCGAGGAGGCCGTGCGTGAGCTTCACGCGACCGATCGGGCGATCCGACAGGCGGAGTCGGAGGGGCTTGAACGACTCGCCAACGAGCTGGCTCGCTCCGGCGATGTGGAAGGTGCCCGAGCCGCCCGGGCCCGAATGCCGCTCCATGAGGATCCCGACGGCCCGACGCGGTTCGTCGCGATGCCGGGCGTCGTCCCGCCGCGTCGCGCCGCACCGCCGACCCCGGCGGGGATGCGGATCGACGAGATCCTCACCCGATCGGCCTCGGCGTTTCTTGACCTGGCCCGACGCGCAGCGAAGGCCGACCCGCCTCGATACGCCCTCTCTGACTCCTGTCTTCGGGCTGTCCTCGACCGCCAGCCCGACCAGCCGGAAGCCCGCCGGCTGCTCGGATTCGTCCCCTACCAGGGCGGATGGGCTCGACCGTTCGACATCGAGCAGTTCCGCGAGGGTTACATCGACCACCCGGTCTTCGGCTGGGTCCGGGCCGACTGGAAGCCCAACCTGGAGCGCGGGGAACTACCCAGCCCGCCGGTCCGGGGCCAGGTCCGCTGGCTCTCGGTCAAGGAGGCCGACCAGCTCCGGGAGGGGTGGGATCCGCCCTGGCAGATCCCAACCGAGCACTTCCTGATCCTGAGCAACGTCCCCCTCGCCGAGGTCATCACCTTTGGGCGGCGGCTGGAAGCCTTCCACGATCTTTTCATGGCGATCATGGCCGACGTCCAGGGAGACCTCTCGCCGCTGGCGCGTCGGTTCCGCGACCCGAAGGCCGTCGGCGAGTCGGCGGGGAAGCGGCATACGGTCTACTACTTTTCGTCGCGTGAGGTTTACCTCGCTCGACTCTCGGCGAAGTACAACCGAGAGATGCTCGAGCTGAGCCTTGGCTTCTACGACCCGCCAAAGTCGAGTAACGGACGGAATCCCGCGTATTTCTTCCGCGACCCCGGCGGCCAGCTACCCATCACCGCGAATCTCTACCACGAGGTTTCGCATCAGCTTCTGTTCGAGTCCGCGGGTTCCAATCGATACACCCAGAACGTCGGGAATTACTGGGTGTTCGAGGGACTCGGCACCTATTTTGAGACCACGGAGCCACAGGCGGACGGCTCGATCCTGGTTGGCGGTCGGGTTGGGCGGCGGATGGAGGAAGCGATCCGCTCGTTGGTCGACCGCAGACGAGTGATCCCACTTGATATCTTTGTGAACTATGATGAATCTGGCTTCGCGCATCGAGACCAGGACATCTACCTCCGCTACCAGGAGGCGATGGCTCTGACGGTTTTCCTGATGCAGGGGCGTGATCGGTTGTACCGGGAAGGGTTCCTGGATTACGTCCGCGACGCCTACCGCGGGCGGCTCCGAGCCCGGACCGGGCGGAAGCTCCCGGAACGCCTGGGTACGAGCTATGAAACCCTCGAGGCCGAGCTGCTGGCGTTTCTCAGGAAGGAGCGCGGCACGGAGGCGCCGAAACCGGCCGAGGCGCCCAGGTCGGCGCCGAGCCGATCGATCCGGACCGTCCCGGGATCCTGATCGCGGCTTCAGGAGTCGAGGAGTTCCTCCCACGTCGAAACCTGTAAGGCACGCTCCACCAGCGCGTCGAGGCGGTCCGGATCGTCGATCCGGCGGATGACGGCCTCAATCGCCTCGCCTGGCTCGCCCAGCAGGCGGCGGCCGATGAGGAGCAGGTGCTTGCGCCAGTGGTCGAGGGAGGCGGCGAGCGCCTCGGCCCGTCCCCTGGCCTCACCCTCGGCGAGTCCTTCAGCGAGGCCGCTGGCCTTCCCCTTTGCCTCGCCCTCGGCGAGGCCGCTGGCCTTCCCCTTTGCCTCGCCCTCGGCGAGTCCCTTCTGGAAATACTCCTGGAAGAGCCAGGATTCCTCGATCCCGCGGATGCCCATGGACATGCTCGAGACCTCCTTTACGATGGCCTGAACCTGTTCCTTCGTATAGCGAAGACTCAAGAGGATTGTGGTCGCGCGCCAGAGCGTGATGGCCTGCTCAGGGGTTGCCTCCTGGCGGAGCCGCCCGGCGACGGTCGCCAGGACCTCGCGGAGCCGATCCGGGCCGATATTTGCGACCGGGGCCAGCGGCAAGACCGGCAGCCCGGCCCGGAGGAACTGCTCCGGCGGCAGTTCCCAGACCCTTACTACATGATACCGAAACGCGTCGTAGACCGCCCCGTCGCGATCTCTTTTCTCGAGCAGGCCGGTCAGCTCGGGGCCGTCGGCCTGGGGGCGTAGCAGGACCAGGGTCGTTCGGACCGGGATCTCGTAGTGCCAGCCCAGCACCACGCTGTAGAGGTGGGCGCGATCGGAGAGCTGGAGGTCTCGACCCGCCTGGAGCTCAAATTGCTCGATCCGGGGACCAGCCCCCTCGACCCGGATCACACGGTCGGCCTCGGGAAGGATGGTCGAGAGGTTCGAATCGACGACCCGGACCTGCGACGGATCCGGCACCGGGATGCCGAACGACTCCAACCAGGCGACCGGATCCATCTCGATCAGTTGCCGGGTGGTGGCGTCGTAGGGTTTCGCCATCCGTCGCCCTTCCCTCCGACGTGATTCAGGGCCCTCGATCAGCGAGGGAATGGGCCCGACCCTCGGCGCGGGGCGTCGTCGGGACGCCCGCGCAGGGTCGATCGAACGGGTCGGCTGCGCGAAGCCGACTGGCTCACTCGCCGACGTACGGCAGCAGGGCCATGAACCGGGCGCGCTTCACCGCCGCGCTGGCCGCCCGCTGGAAGGCCGCGCAGCTCCCGCTGCGCTTGCGAGAAAACATCTTGTTCTGGTTGGTGCAGAGCTTCTTCAGCAAGCCGACGTCCTTGTAGTCCACATACGCCGGGCGAGGGCATCCCTCGGGTGTGCAGAACCGGCAGCGATTCTTGCGGTTGCGTCCGAACTTCTTACGCGGCATGAATCCATCTTCCTCAATGACAGTAGCGTTCGAGTATCCTCGCGCGGGGAGGGAGCATCCTCGTCGACGCCGCGGGCGACGTCCACTCGATCGGAGGCGTGCCGCCGGGCGTCCCGGTGGAGCGGCTGCCTGGGCGGGCGCTGCTGCCGGGCCTCGTCGACGCCCACTCCCACGCCTTCCAGCGCTGTCTGCGCGGCCGGACCGAGCACCGCGCCTCCGGGAGCGACGACTTCTGGACCTGGCGCGAGCGGATGTACCGCGCCGCGCTGGCGATGACCCC
>DAIDJI010000152.1 GCA_027451455.1 Planctomycetales bacterium
TCCGGTCGGTTGACGGAAGAGAAGCCAAAGCATGTCGAGCCCCAAGCGACGTTCCAATGCGCTGCTGCTGGCCGGGGGTCTGGGAACCCGCCTGCGCCCTCTGACCGAGACGATTCCCAAGTGCCTCGTGCCGATCGCCGGCCGGCCCTTGCTCGATCTCTGGATCGACCGCCTAGCCGAGGCGGGCATCGGCGAGACCCGGGTCAACACTCATGCCCTGGCGGAGCAGGTTCGCGCCTACATCGAGCAGGTCCGTGCCGAGGGCCGGCACAACCTGGTCGAGTCGCACGAGCCGGAGCTTCTGGGCTCGGCCGGAACGGTCAGCGCCAACGCCGACCTGGCCGATGACGTGGACGAGGTCGTGATCGTCTACGCCGACAACTTCAGCGACATCGACCTGCGACCGCTTCTGGAATTCCACCGGTCGCACGACGACCCCTTCACGATGGTCCTGTTCCGGGCCCCCAATCCCCGGGCGTGCGGGATTGCCGAGCTGGACCGCCAGGGACGGATTGTCTCCTTCATCGAGAAGCCCGAGAATCCCGCGAGCGACCTGGCCAACGCGGGGCTTTACGTCGTCGATGCCGACGCCTACCGCGAGATTGCGGCGATCGGGGCGTTTGACCTCGGGCATGAGGTCCTGCCGAGATTCGTCGGCCGGATGCGGGGATGGCTCTGGGGCGGCTATCACCTCGACGTCGGCACGCACGAGGCGCTCGAACGGGCGCGTCGCGACGCGCCCGAGCTGTTCCCAGCGCGTCCTGACGCCGGGACGAAGGCCCCCCGCCCCGCGGTCTTCCTCGATCGCGACGGGACGCTGATCGAGCACGTCCATTACCTCGACGATCCGGACCACGTTCGACTGGCCCCCGACGCGACCGCGATGATCCGCCGGCTCCGCCATGCCGGCTTTGCCTCGGTGATCGTGACCAACCAGTCGGCGATCGGCCGGGGCTTCCTGAGCGAGGCCCGGCTGCACGAGATTCACGTCGAGATGAACCGGCAACTGGCCGAGGGAGGCGCAACGCTCGACGGCCTCTACTTCTGCCCCGACGCCCCCGCGACCGACGACCGGACCGTGATCGAGAGCCCGCGCCGGAAGCCAGGCCCGGGCATGCTCCTCCAGGCGGCGGAGGAACTGGACCTCGACCTCCCGTCGTCGTGGATGGTCGGCGACATGATCAGCGACGTCCTGGCCGGGCTCAACGCCGGCTGCCGGAGCATTCTACTCACGACGGCCGAGCCCGCTGGGACCGTCCTGGATGCCGGGCCCGCGGGCACCTATCTCACCGCCCCGGACCTCGCGACCGCCGCCGAGATCATCCTGGCCGGATGCGGCGTCGATCGCTGATCCGGCCGGACCGGCCGGCGATCAATGATCGATCCGGATCGCGATCTGGTGATAGTAAGGTTTGGTATATCCCAGGAGAGTGTACCCGTGCCGGTAGGACGCCACGTAGTCGTTCAGGGCCCGGAATTCGTGGTTGATTGACGCGAATTCGTCGAAAAGGATCACGGTCCCCGGCTGAATTAGGTGATTGATCGAGCAGAGGACGTAGAGGGTGGACGTGTAGAGGTCGGCGTCCATGTGGATAACGAGCGGGGCCGCCGGCCGATAACCCTTTAGGAATCCCGGCAGGGAGTCCTGGAAATAACCCTTGACGAAGGAGACCCGGCCGTCAGGAATGGCCGGGGCCACACCACCGACATCGAACTCCTTCATTTCGATCGTATTGAGGCCGAGCAGGCTGGTAACCCACGGCTCGGAGACGCCCTCGAAGCTGTCGAAGCCGATGAACCGTGATCCCTCATCGCGGTTCAGCTTCGACCAGTACCGGATCGACTCGCCGCGGAAGACCCCAAATTCCAGGTAATCGATCGGCCCGCCGCCGAGGATCGATCCGTTGATGAAATCGTAGAGAGCCGTCCGCGAATAGAAGCTTTGCTCGCTAGGGTACGCCTTGAGCCAGTCGCCAAAACGGCCGTAGCCCGCCATCAGCTCCGCCGGCCCGCGGAACGGCCCCACCCCCATGCGAACGACCCTGTCCCGAACAGACATCCGCACCTTAGCAAGGTCAAGTAGCATCAATCCGAACTCCATTGATGCCAAGAGAGAGACCAAACGACGCCTATATGTAGGCTAGGCCACATGCAGCACCAATACAAGCATATATCGATCGAACGACATTTTGGCGAAAATGTTGTTCGGACCGAACAGGGCGATGCCGTGGGCCGACTCAGGCCATGGCAGCCGTGATCTCGGAGAGTGCGCGGAGGAAGGCGTCGATGTCGTCCGGCGTATTGAACGGCCCCGGGCTAAGGCGGATGGTCCCGTCGGGGTAGGTGCCGAGCCGCCGGTGGATGTAGGGGGCACAGTGGAGGCCAGGGCGGATGGCGATGTCGAAGCTGGTATCGAGGATGGCGCCCAGGTCCTGAGGCGTCAGCGGATCGGGAACGACCAGCGAAAGGGCACCGACGTGGGTGTCTGGGTCCCATCGGCCGAGGACCCGCCAGCCGTCGGCGGCCTCGGCCCAGTCGACCACCCGACGGAGCAGGTCGACCTCGTGAGATCGGAGCTCGTCGGGTCCGCGCGACTCGACCCAGGCGATTCCCGCGGCCAGACCGGCAACGCCCAGGACGTTCGGCGTGCCTCCCTCCAGCGCGTAGGGTAGCACCGAGGGCTGGGTGGGGCTCGACGAGTCGCCGCCGGTGCCCCCCTCGCGCCAGGGACGGAGCCGCCCGTCGGTCCGAGGACCCACATAGAGCGCACCGATGCCGGTCGGGCCGTAGAGCGCCTTGTGCCCAGGAAAGGCCAGCAGGTCGACAGGAAGCGAGCGGAGGTCGATCGGGATGACCCCCACGGTTTGCGCCGCATCCACCAGGAAGCACGCCCCAGCCTCGCGGACCATCGCCCCGATCGGCTCGATCGGTTGCACAGTCCCCAGCACGTTCGAGGCGTGGGTCATCGCGACCAGACTCGTCGCCGGTGTCAGTGCGGCCCGGATGGCCTCGGGAACGATGTAACCGTCCTCGGAGCCCACGCGTGTCAGCGTGATAACGCCCGCCTTCTCCAGGGCGACCAGTGGGCGGCTGACGGAGTTGTGCTCGAGGTCGGTGGTGACGACGTGGTCACCGGGGCGAACGATCCCCTTGATGGCGATGTTCAGGCTGTCGGTGCCGTTGAGGGTGAAGATCCAGCGCTCCGGTGCCTCGCCGCGGAAGAAGCGATTCAGCGCGTTGCGGCCGGCATCGAGCTGCCCCTCGGCGGCGATCGCCATCCGGTGCCCGGCCCGACCCGGGTTGGCGAGGCTCGTCCGGGCGAAGCGGTCGAGGGCCTCGTAGACCGGCTCGGGCTTGGGGAAGCTGGTCGCGGCGTTGTCCAGGTAGATCATGGTCGGTGCCCCGAGGGATGCGAAGGCCTGGGCCTCTCTGTCTCGTATCGATCGACTTATGGATTATTCTAAATTCCAGATCGCAGATTCCAGATTCCAGAAAAGGACCTCGGATTCCGACACGCGAGGGAGAGCAGGTACACGATGAGCCCGGGCGATTCGATCGGGGCCGGGGGACATGGAGCGGCCTCTTTCACTGGCTCTGGTCACCCGTGTCTTCCGGGTCCTTGCCTCGGCGGCTCCGGTCCATCCATCCTCTGACCGCCTGTTCCTGCGCCTCGCGTATCTTCACCTGAAACGGCTCTCGACGCCGCTCCGTCTCGGTTGCGGTCCTCGTCCGGTCATTCTGAGAACGCGTGCCCTTGTCATCGGAGTTCTTGAGCGACTCGATCCCTGCGCCGAGTTGCTTGAGATGCTCTCGACGCGCCTCAGCAGGCTATCGACCGACCCGGCCACTTCGGTGACGGGTCCAACGCGGCGAAGGAGGTGCAGCATCGATCGCACCTCCCCGGCAGAACCTCTCGCGTAGTAGAGGAACGTGATAAGTTCTTGATTCGTTCCTCGCTCGAACCCCTCGGCCATGTTATTGGAGATCGAGATCGCCGCCCTCTCGATCTGGTTCTTGAGATCGCCCAGCCCGTTCAGTTCTCCAGTCCGAGAGTGATGGAGGAGGCTTGCGGCCAGGTCCATCGCGTCATTCCAGACCGGGAGATCCTCGAAGCGGCGATCGCTCAATCCAACCCCCTTCCGCTCGGACACGAATCGTCCGCGATTCTGTCCGTTCTGGTCTCTGGAATCTGGTCTCTGGAATCCGACTCAGCTCCCGACATACTGCGCGTACAGGCTCCGGGCCTTGCTGATATCGTTGGTTCCCTTGATGATCGCGCGTCCGTCGGGAAAGACGGTGAACTCGTGCCCTTCGGCGGCGAAGCGGAGCATGAAGGCGTTGTGCCGGACCTCGCCCAGGGGCGCCAGCCGTCGGGCCATCTCGGGGAAGTCGAGCGGTTCGGGCCGTCGGGCGGCGACCTGCACGGCGTTCCGGCCGCAGAGCGTGGTCGTGTGCGAGCCCATCGAGCCGTCGAGCCATTCAAAATTCCGGCGCCCGCAGCAGGGGCAATCGACTTTCCCCAGCAGGTTCGCAATTTTGAGCTGACGGAAGGTCCAGTCCCAGACATCCACCATGATGAGGTCTTGATTCAGGGCCTCGCGGTGGCCGGACAGGAGCTTGATCGCCTCAATCGCCTCGAACGAGGCAATCACGGCGACGGCCGGACCGAGCACGCCGGCGGTCTCGCAGGTGGGCGTCATGCCCGGCGGGGGTGCCGATTCGATCAGGCAGCGGAGGCAAGGGGTCTCACCGGGCAGGATCGTCATCGTCTGACCCTCGCTGCCGATGACGCCTCCGTAGATCCAGGGCTTGCCCAGCTTCACCGCCGCATCGTTGATCAGATAGCGGGTCTCGAAGTTATCGGTACCGTCGAGGATCAGGTCGGCGTCGCTGACAAGGTCGAGGATGTTGGTGTGATCGAGGTCGGTGACCACCGGCTCGACCGCGATCGAGCTATTGATCGCCCGCATTTTCCGGGCGGCGGCCTCGGCCTTCGGGAGGTTCTCGGCAACGTCTCGTTCGTCGAAGAGAATCTGGCGCTGGAGGTTGTGGGTCTCGATGAAATCGCGGTCGATGACGCGGATCGACCCGACCCCCGCCCGCGCCAGGTGATTGGCCAGCACGGTCCCGAGCGCCCCACAGCCGCAGAGCGTGACCCGGCTCCGCAGGAGCGCACGCTGACCCTCCTCACCAAGCTGTGGGAACCGAATCTGGCGGCTGTACCGGTCGAGCGACTGCGACTCCACGGACATCATTCCTCCTTACGCAGACCACGGACGACCCAAATCACCTGGATAAGAAAAGAAAGACAGGAACCACGAAAAGGCACGGAGGACACGAAAGAAGACGGATCATGGGTCGGTATTCAGGCGACGAGGCTCACTCGCTGCGATCCGTCCATCCATGAGATCCGGAATCTGAAATCCCGAATCGGAGAGACAGCGGACCCAATCGCCTTTCCTTCAGACTCTCTCACCACTCCTCCTTCTTCTTTCGTACCCTCCGTGTTTTTTCGTGGTTGCTCCGGATCTTCGTCAGACCACGGACGACCCAAATCACCTGGATAAGAAAAGAAAGACAGGAACCACGAAAAGGCACGGAGGACACGGAAGAAGACGGATCATGGGTCGGTATTCAGGCGACGAGGCTCACTCGCTGCGATCCGTCCATCCATGAGATCCGGAATCTGAAATCCCGAATCGGAGAGACAGCGGACCCAATCGCCTTTCCTTCAGACTCTCTCACCACTCCTCCTTCTTCTTTCGTACCCTCCGTGTTTTTTCGTGGTTGCTCAGGATCTCCGTCAATCAGCCGCCGGCGACGGCCGGGATGATGCTGACCTCGTCGCTCGCCCCGACGGGTGTGGCAAGGTCGTCGAGGTAGCGAATGTCCTCATTGTTGACGTAGACATTCACGAACCGTCGGAGTTCCTCTCCGTCGAAGAGGCGTTCGCGAAGCGCGGGGTGCGCGGCGGTGGCCTGGTTCAGGATCTCGCCGACCGTCGCACCGGCGGCCTCGATGCGGTCGAGACCACCAGCGTGCGGGCGCAGCGGCGTCGGGATGCGGACAACGGGCATGGTCATATCCTCGCAGAAAGATGGGTAGGTGGGTGGGTGAGGCAGGCGGACGGAGCGTCGACAATGACGGCCCGCCCGCCGGGCCTGGCTGGCTGGCTTCGGATCCGATTCGGTTTCGGTTAGACGACGCCAGCGGCCATTGCGTCGGCGTCGGCCCTGGCGTGCGAGGTTCCGATCAGTGCCTCGAACTCCTCGAGGCTCGGCCGGATCACGATGGGCTTCCGCATCCGCTCGAGCATGGGCTCCTGCGTCTTCAGGCCATTGCCGGTGATGCAGAGGACGATCGACTCATCCCGGCCGATCCGGCCCTGCTCGATCAGTTTTTTGGCGACGGCGAGCGTGACGCCGCCGGCGGTTTCGGCCCAGATCCCCTCGGTCTCGGCCAGGAGTTGCATGGCCTCGACGATCGACTCGTCGTCGACGTCCTCGCTCCAGCCGCCGGACTCGACGATAAGCCGGGAGGCGAAGTAGCCGTCGGCCGGATCGCCGATGGCGAGGCTCTTGGCGATGGTCCGGGGATCGCGGACCGGCTTGACCTTGGAGGCGCCCGAGCGGACGGTCGCGGAAATGGGGTTGCACCCGGTCGCCTGGGCGCCGTGCATCCGCGTCTTGACTGGCCCATCGATCAGGCCCAGCCGCTCGAATTCCTGGAACGCCTTGTGGATCTTGCCGATGAGGCTCCCGCCGGCCATCGGCGCGACGACGTGATCGGGTGCCCGCCAGCCGAGGTCCTCGGCGATCTCGAAGCCCATGGACTTCGAGCCCTCGGCATAGAATGGCCGGAGGTTCACGTTCACGAATCCCCAGCCGAACCGGAAAGCGATCTGCGAGCAGAGCCGGTTGACATGGTCGTAGTTGCCCTCGATGGCCACGACGTTGGCGCCGTAGATGGTCGCGCCGAGGACCTTCCCCTGTTCGAGGCCGTCGGGGATCAGGACGTAGGCTTCGAGTCCGGCGGCGGCGGCGTTGGCCGCGACGCTGTTCGCCAGGTTGCCGGTGGAGGCGCAGCCGACGGTCTGGAAGCCCAGTTCGACGGCCTTCGAGAGCGCCACGGCGACGACCCGATCCTTGAACGAGAGGGTCGGGAAGTTGACCGCGTCGTTCTTGATGTAGAGTTCGGAGACGCCCAGCTCACGAGCGAGCCGATCGGCGCGAACGAGCGGGGTTCCGCCGACCTGTCGGCCGACGGTTGGCTCGCCGTCGACCGGCAGGAGCTCGCGATACCGCCACATCGACCGGGGCCGGGAGAGGATGGCCTCTCGGCTGAGCGTCCGCGCGACCGCCTCGTAGTCGTAGATGACTTCCAGCGGCCCGAAGTCGTCGGTGCAGAAGTTCAGGGCTTCCTTGGGATAGGTCTTGCCGCAGAGGCGGCACTTCAGGCCGATCGCTGTTTCCTCGGACACCGCTCTCGCTCCCATCAAAGGAAGGACGATCGGTCCGCCGGAGTCGCCCAGCCGACTCCCGGGGGCGCGGAGGATCCCTCGCGCGCGGCCCGTCTCGATCCAGAGCCGGCGCCCGGAGGGAGCGAGGATAAGATATGACACGACCGACCGGCCGATGACCGGCCGTCGCTCGATTATCTTATCTGCCCCATCGGCGCCGATCGTCCGGTCGTCGGCCTGGAGGGGCCGGGCGCGTCCGGACGGAGGCGCTGGGCGGGAGTTAGCACCAGCATTCGCCGGGTCGGCGAACCGGTTGCTGTGGCGTCATCGGGCCCGTCCCTCAGCCACTCTGGATAAGATGCGCACCAGATTGTAATTCATGAGACTGTACGCAGCGGGGGGGCCGCGTGTCAAGTCCCGTACAGCCTTCCGCACCGATTCGGTGACGGCCGGATCGTCTCGCCCCGCCTGGTCGGCGCCGGCAGAGGATGGCCTTTCCGGGTTGGGGCGGTCGGGATAGAATCCGCCGTTCACGATCCCCAAGAACCAAGGATGGCTGGGAGTCGACACAATGCGACCCACAGACGAGGAGATCCGGCGGGCCGCCTATGCGCGCTGGGAGCGGCGGGGCTGGTCCCACGGCGGCGACCGCGACGACTGGTTCGCCGCCCGGGCCGACCTGACCTTCCGCGCCCTTTATGGAACGACCGTTGACCACGTGATGGACGGGACCGGCCCTCGCCTGATCGGCGAGTCGCCGGCGCGTCGATGTCGGTTTTGCGAGCGCAAAGCCGGTCCGAACGGGCTGGGAGCGCCTCGTCCGATCTTCGCCGCCCATCCCGTCCCGCTTTCGGCCGAGGTCTGCGACGACTGCCGGGCCGACTGGTGCGACGGCCTCGACGACGCCTTCCGCGAACTCTGGACCCGGTTGGTCATCGGCGAGGTCGGGCGGTCGACGTTCCACGTCGCGGCGTTCAAGGCGATGGCCGCCGGGGGTCTACTGATGATGCCCGCCTCGGACCTCCGCTACTACGGCGACGCGCTCGAGTGGGTGAGCAACCCCGACCACGACTCCGACGACCGCCTGATCGAGGGCGCTGCGTTCCGGGTCTACCGGGCGCCCTTTTTGGGCCGGACGCCGCGCCTCAGCCTCTTGCGACGGCTCGACGACGAGGCCACCGTCCCCTACATGCTCCTCTTCATCGAGGCCGAGGGGATCATGGTCCAGGCCCCGATGCCGATGTGTCTTCGCGATGAGGACCTCGACGGCCAGGCGATCGACCATCCCGAGCGCATTCTCGCCGACGGATACGGCCACAGTTATCGAGAGGCTTCCAGTGAGCTCTTCCCCCTGACAACCTCGACGCGACGCACCCGGCGAATCTCCTGGATTCCGGCGGTCGCCTGATTCACCGGGCTCGTGAATGACAGAGGAGTTCGTCCGGTCTTCCGCGCTCAGGCCCCTCGCCTCGCGTTTACTCCCGCGCGAGGCAGACGAGGGTGATATCGTCAAACTGGGGCCGATCGGCGACGAACCGCTGGACAGCCCGAACGATCGCCTCGCCGGTGGCCGAGGCGCCCGTCGCGGCGGCGGAGAACGCCGATCGGAGGCGGGACTCGCAGAACCGTTCGCCGCTCGGGCCCACTGCGTCGGTGACGCCGTCGGTGTAGAGAATCACGGTCTCGCCCGGCTCGAGACCGATCTCGGCGACCTCATAGGAAAAACCAGGCATGATGCCGAGCGGGAGCCCCGAGACCGACCGGTCGACTTCTTCCAGCCGTCCATCCTTGCGCCGGATCATCGGGCTGGGATGCCCGGCGTTGACGATCCGGAGCCGGTGCTCTCGAACATCGATCATCACCAGCAGAAACGTGATGTAGAGGTCGAGCAGGCCGTCGTCGAACTGGTGATTGAGCTGGCCGACCACGCGGGCCGGATCCGGATCGCCCTGGAGGAAGAGCCGGACCTCGGCCGAGAGTTTGGCCGTCAGCAGGGCGGCGGGCATCCCCTTACCGACGACATCGCCGATGGCGACGGCCCAGACGTTGGCCTCGCCAGGAGCGGGCGGGCAGGCGCCGATCG
>DAIDJI010000153.1 GCA_027451455.1 Planctomycetales bacterium
ACGACCAGTCCGAGGCGCTGCTGATGGGCGATCGGGTGGCCGTTCTCGACCGCGGTCGATTGCTTCAGGTGGGGACGCCGCGCGAGGTGTACGACCATCCGGCCAGCATTGCGGTGGCGGTTTTCATCGGGAGTCCGCCGATCAACATCCTCTCCTGCGAGATCGTCCGCGAGGGCGATCAGACCCGACTCCACCCAATCGCCGCCGAGCGCTCGATCGGCTGGGAAGTCTCTGAGGAGATTGGCCCGCGGCCCTGGCCCAAATCCGGACGGGTCGAGATCGGCCTCCGCCCCGAATCGATCGCACTCCGACGCGAGGGGGACGAACGCCCTGAGGGGCCGGTCGTCGAGGCGCAGGTGAGGCGGTTGGAGTTCAACGGCCCGGAGATCCTGGCGACACTGGCCCTTGGCCCACATCGCCTGCTGGCCCGATTCCCGTCCGGGATGCCGATTCGCGAGCGGGAGACCATACAGATGACCATTGACCTGCGCAGGGCGTCCTGGTTCGAGTCCGAGACCGGGAGAGCCCTCGGACGTGGCTAAGCGGGAGTGATCCGTCGAGTTCCACCTTTCGGGCCTGGCGACGGATCCGGTTGCTCGCTGGAATGACCTCGGCGATCCTCGGCGATCCGATAGAATAACTTGAGAAAAGGAACCAGTCAGGGAGGCCCGGTACCAGGGAGGAATTCCAGTGGACTCGATGCCTGGTTGGAGTCGCGGCCGAAGGATCGTGGCGGCCCTCGCCGGCTTGCTGATGTTGCTCTTCGCGACGGCTTATGTCGGCATCTCGATCGTCAGTGCCGAACGGCTCACCCGGCCGACGAATCATCGGCTCCAGATCGACCCGCATCACGTCAGTCCGGATGCCCGGCCCTGGTCAACCCGGACCACGGACGGGCTGACCCTTCGCGGCTGGTATCTCCCTACCGAACAGCGCCGCCACCTTGTGGTGCTGGTACACGGGATGTGGAGTTGCTGGCCGGAGATGGCCGGACTTGGGCATGACCTGCACGCCCAGGGCTTCGACGTTTTGCTCTTCGACCTCCGCGGCCACGGCGAGAGCGATCCGTCGCGCCTTTACATGGGGCGTCGCGAGCGGACCGACATCCGGGCGGTGATCGAATGGGCGAAGTCGGAAGGCTTCCGCCAGGACCGGGTCGGCTGGCTCGGCTACTCGATGGGTGGATCGACAGTCCTGATGGAGGGGGCGCGGAATCCGGAAATCCAGGTCGCCGTGGTGGATAGCCCGTACGGCGATCTCCCACGCCTGCTGGACAACCAGCTTAGCCAGCATAGTGGACTTCCGAGGTGGTTCAACCCCGGCATCCTGCTGGCCGCCCGGTGGATCTTTGGCGTCCGGACCGATGACCTGATCCCCATCCGGATCGCGCGATCGTGGGGCGAGCGGCCGGTTTTGCTGATCCACGGCGAGTCGGACACAATTGTCCCGGTGAACCAGGCGCGCGAGCTGGCCCGGACACTCGGCACCTCGTGCCTGATGCTCACCATGCCGGGAGTCGACCACGTCCAGGCCTACATGACCGATCGGGAGCGCTACATCCGGATCGTCAGCACGTTCCTGGAATCGCACCTCAGCCCATGAAGGGATGACCCCGACCGAGGGATGAGTTGACCATCCCCCGATCAGGAATCGCCGGGTTCAGGCCCGATCAGGGCCCGACGCCGCCATGCGTACGATAGGGCGTGAGGTGGGAGGGCTGGTCGAGCAGCCAGAACCGCTCCCAGTCGTCGCCAGCCTGGCGCAGGTTTTCGGAGTCGACGAGCAACTCTTGGACGCGTTTGGGCCGGTAGGCCGCATAGTGCGGCAGCGGCACCGGCGCACAACCCTCGAACAGGGCGAGGGATGCGACCGTGATCGCCAGGGCCGCGGTCAGCTTCCTCATTTCGGGCTCCTCCCGTCTGGCAGACTCCCCGGGGCCTCCGCACACCGTACCTTCCTGGCCGGTGGGGTCTCGGGGGACTCGTGGCGTGAGGGCAGGCCCCGCGCTCGAGCCGGAATCCGTTCTCCGATCCCCGGAAGCCTCTTCGCCGGGGTCGTCGCCTGCTCCTGATCGGACCTGAGCCCGGCCCCGCCGCCCTATCCGAACGCGCCCGAAGGACGCCGCCCGAAAGGGCTCGGGTTACCTGGGGATGGCTCAGTCGGCCGTCGTCCGGGCCTGGGATTCGGCCAGTGGCTCGACGGGTCCGTTGTTATCATCATCGGCATCCGGATCCGAATCCTCAAATGGAAGCTGCGACGGGTCCATCTTTCGAACCAGTTCTTCCATTTCCTTGCCGGGCTTGAAGGTCACCACATTCTTCGAGGGGACGTAAACCTTGTCGCCGGTCCTGGGGTTCCGCGCCTTCCTCGGCGCCCGCTTCTTGACCTCGAAAACGCCGAAGTTCCGCAGCTCGATCCGGCCTTCCGAGACCAGCGTCTCGATGATGGCATCGAGGGTCCGCTGGACGATGTCCTTCGTCTTGAGCTGGGTCAGACCGATGTCCTCGGAAATCTTCTTTACGATTTCTTTCTTGGTCACGGTGGCGATCTCCGCGGGGCGGCGAGGTCGGCCCGGTCCGGGCATGGAAGGCTCAAGTGTAAGACTGGCTTGGATTAGAGTCAAGAAAAAAACCCCGCGGCGAGTCCCGATGCCGGCCCCTGGCGGCCCGCATTCGCGGCCGGACCCTCGCCGATTGGGGCGATCGGATCGGCATCCGCTGACGACGGTTCCCGATCCCGCAGATGCCGGTGCAGCGGGGCGTATTGCCAGGTCCGATCGTGCCGCTCGGCCAGCCGCTTCAGCAGACCGAGGAATCGCTCGGTCAGTACCGGCGCCTCGCCTTCATAAGCCGGATCGCAGAAATAGACCCGGCAGCCGAGCGGACGGGCCGTCCGGGCGGTGCAGCGGCCGGCCCGGTCCTGCCAGGGGCAGGTGGCGCCGTCGTCGATCGGACGGATGGGTGGCGGGGCGTTCGCCATCAGGTACTCGAATTCGATCGACGAGAGGAAGAGCGTGTGCCCATATTCCTGGAATCGGCAGCATCGTCCGCTGATCTGGCAGACGGGCGCCCGCTCGGCCACGGCGGCATCGAGCTGAGCATAGAGGGCCGACAGCTCGATGTCGATGGGGTCGGCGATCGGTTCAGGCTCCGGTTCGTCGCTCATTTCTGAACTCTATCCAGGGAGGCCCGGATCTCCACCAGGTCGTGATGCTGGCCGGTCCCGGCGCCCGGGCAAATCTTGCAGACTTCTTCCCAGTTCTTTCGGCGTGAGAGGTTCTCGGGCCAGAAGGGCCAGGAGCGGCACTGATCGGGACGGGCGGAGTAAACGGTGCACCCGGTTCCGCGTTCCCAGAAGATGCAGTCGCCGCCCGGCTTCTCGATCAGGCTGAACCGATCGTCGACCAGCCGGACGTACCGCTCGGCGAAGGCCTCGACCGTTTCGCCCCGGAACTCGGCCAAGCGCCTCATTTCATCGATCGTGACCCAGACGTACCCAGGGGCCCCCGTGCAGCAGTCGCCGCACTGGGTGCAGGTAAAGGCCAGTCCATCCCGGTACCAAGGCGACTTCGGATGCGGTAGACTCATAAAAGATCCCGACGGGTCGGGCCGAAGAGGGACGAGGTGCGGGCGTGTCCCGAACACTCTATCGGCCCGGGCGGATGCTGGCAACCTCTCGCGATCCAATCGCTTGCCGTGCCGGGATTTGCAATGCCCGCCCTTCGGCCCGTCTCTCTCCGGGCCCCTTTGCGAACGGAGGCCACCCCGATGACAACGACCGGCCCCATCGATCGGGTCGTCCTGACGCACGTCCAGATTCCCTTCAAGGAGCCCTTCGGGATCGTCGGAGGCGAGGTGGCCATCAAGGACGCCATCCTCGTCGAGGTCGAGAGCGCCTCGGGCGTTGGGCTCGGCGAGTGCTCTCCGATGGCCTCGCTCCTGGCCGGTCGCTCGGGGTTGGCCGAAACCTGCTGGGAAGACCTCGCGACCCAGATCGTCCCGAACCTGCTCGGCCGTGACTTCGCGGATGTCGATGAAATCGGGGCCGTGGCCTCGGGCTGGCGAGCGAGCCCGTTTGCGAGCGCAGGGGCCGAGACCGCACTCTGGGACCTGCTCGGCCAGGCCCTGCACGCCTCGATCGCCGAGCTTCTCGTCGCCTCCGGCCTCCGGATCGACCGGGGTATTGAGTCAGGCCTGGCGATCGGCCTGTATGCCAGCATCGTCGAACTGATCCAGGCGATCGAGGTGCACCTATCGGCCGGCTACAGACGGGTGAAGATTCCGATCCGCCCCGGGCAGGACGTCGAGAGCGTTCGTGCGGTCCGACAACACTTCGGCGACCTCCCGTTGATGGTCGACGCCCGGGGAACCTACACCTCGGCCCAGATCGACGTCTTCCGAGAACTCGACGATTTCGACCTCCTGATGTTTGAACAACCGATGGCCCCCGACGACCTCGACGGCCTGGCGGCGCTCCAGAAGGCGGTCGCCACCCCGGTTTGCCTCGATGAGACAGCGACGAGCCTCGACCGGACCGCCGAGGCGATCCGACGAGGCGCCGGCCGGATCGTGAACCTCAAGCTTCAGCAGCTCGGCGGGCTCGGGCCGGCGCGAGACATTCACAACCTCTGCTATCGAGAAGGCGTCCAGTGCTGGGTCGGGGCGATGCCCGAGCTTGGGATTGGACAGGCCCACTCGATTCACCTGGCGACCCTTTCGAACTGCAAGTACCCCTCAGACGTCGGACCAAGTGCTCGGTGGTTTGTGGATGATGTGACGATTCCGCTGGTGGAGCTGTCGGAGACCGGGACGATCGCCGTCCCGACGCGTCCGGGGCTCGGCTACCTGCTCGACCCGGTCAAGCTCCGGCGCTACCAGGTGCGTCGGGAGGAGTTCACCCGGTAGGCCCGTCCCGTCCCGGCCGGTCAGCCGCCGATAGAGTGCATGAGACGGTCGGGCCGGATGAACCGGGCGGTATTAATTTCGTGGCCTTCCCATTTGGCGGCAACCGACTCGCGGAACGCGAGGGCGATCGCCGTGTCGTCGGCTCCGCCGCGGAGCAGGGCGCGGATGTCGGTCTCCTCGAGGGAGAAGAGGCAGTTACGGAGCTTTCCGTCGGAGGTCAGCCGGAGTCGATTGCAGCTCGTGCAGAATGGGCGGCTGACCGAGGCGATGAACCCGACCCGCCCGCCGCCGTCAAGGTAGTCGTAGTCGAGAGCGGGTGCCTTCGGGTCCTGGTGGGCGATCGGGGCCAACGGGGCAACCTCGCGGGCGAGGATTTCAAGGATCTCGGAGGCAAAGAGAACCTTGGCTCGCTCCCATTGCTGGCCGGCGTCTAGCGGCATGTACTCGATGAATCGAAGCTCCAGGCCGTGCTCGCGGGCAAACCGCGCGAGCGGGGCAACGTCGTCCTCGGTCTCGCCCCGGATCGCGACGGCGTTGACCTTCACCGGGTCGAAGCCGGCCTCCTTCGCCGCGAGGATGCCCGCAATCACCTTTTCCTGCCCGTCGCGCCGGGTGAGGCGGCGAAACTTCTCCGGGTCCATCGTGTCGAGGCTGATGTTGATCCGTTCAAGACCCGCCCTGCGGAGCCGATCGGCCAGGGGCGCCAGCAGGACACCGTTGGTGGTCAGTCCGACGTCCCGGATTCCGGGGACAGCCGAGAGCTTCTCGATCAGGATCGGAAGATCGCGGCGGACCAGGGGCTCGCCGCCGGTCAGGCGGACCTTGTCGATTCCGAGCGTCGCCGCAACCCGGACGACCCGCTCGATCTCCTCATAATTGAGAAGCTGCGCCCGAGGCATAAACTCGACCAGCTCGGGCATGCAATAGACGCATCGGATGTTGCACCGATCCGTGACGCTGATCCGCAGGTTGTTGTGCGGGCGTCCGAACGAGTCCACCAGAGGTTCAGTCGTCTTGATCATCCGATCCGCCGTCAGGGTGCGAGGCCGGGGTGGATCCATTCCGTCCCGCCGTCCTCCCAGGTCTCTTTCTTCCAGATGGGGACGACTTCCTTGAGCGTGTCGATGATCCATCGGCAGGCGTCGAAGGCGTCGCCGCGGTGGGGGCAGCTCACCGCGACGACGACGCTCACCTCGCCGAGATCCAGGTCGCCGATCCGATGGTGAATCGCCAGCTCGATCACCGGCCAGCGGCGACGCGCCTCGGCCTCCAGCTCGGCCATCTTGCGGAGGGCCATCTCGGGATACGATTCGTAAGAGAGGGCGACCGTTCGGCGGTCGCCGGTCAGCTCGCGGACGGTTCCGAGGAACGTGCAGACCGCCCCAGCCCGGTTCGAGCGGACTCGATCGGTGATCGCCGCGTGATCGATGGCCGATTCGGTGATCTCGATCATGCCTCGTCCGAACCCCCGCTGACCGGCGGGATCATCGCCAGCCGGGAGGCAGGTCCGATGATCGCCGCGTCTCCGGCGTATTCCTCGTCGACCGCAATCATCGCGCCGAGGGTGACGGAGTCAAGGTCCGGAAACCGATCGGCGAGCGCCCGGCGGAGATCGGCGACGGTCGCCGGATCCGGCAGGTTGACCTCGATCTCCGCCCGACCGGCCTTTTCGCGAGCGATCGCGAAGAGCCGAACCTGAACCGTCATCCCCGACGCCTGCGACCTCCATCGATCGAGATCCGCCGGGGTGTCGACGTCGTCCATCTCGAGATCGACTGGAATCTCGACGATCTGATCGGCGTGCGCCTCGACCAGCCGGTTGATGCCCGCATCTTCGGGAAGGTCGCGAACGTGAACGGCGATCTCCCAGGGAAGGACGATCGGATGCCCGCGCCGGCCGTTATGGGTCGGAACGATGATCCGGCCGGGATGCGCGGCCGACTCCTGGACGAGCCGATCGACCAGATCCGCATGAAGGCCAGGGACGTCGCCCGGGGTCAGCAGGATCTGATCGGGACAGGGATCGACGTCGAGAACAGCCAGGGCGAGTTCGACCGAGTCGCGCATCTCGGCCGGCTGGACCTCGGGAACGAGGACCTCGGCCCCAGCGGCGAGGGCCGCGGCGCCGATTGCGGCGGCGTCGGGGCCGTCGGCGGGCGGGACGACCACGACCCGATCGGCGCCGCCGTCGTGGAGGGCGGCGACGACCCGGGCGATCATCGGCGTTCCTTCGATATCGATCAGCAGCTTGGGCTGACCCATCCGGGTACTTCGGCCAGCGGCGGGAACAATTGCGGCGATCATGTTGAGCTCGCGGGCTCGGGCCGCGCCCCCTGAGTTTTTGGGCCAAGGTTGCGGCGCGCGATCAGCTCGGCCACGATGCTGACCGCGATCTCGACGACACTCTGTGAACCGATATCGATCCCGACCGGTGCCGCCACCCGCGATAGCGACTCGTCGGAGATCCCCTGCTCTCTCAGTCCCTCGAAGATCAGCCGGATCTTGCGGCGGCTCCCGATCAGCCCGACGTACGAGGCCGACGTCGGCGCCAGGTGATAAAGCGCCTCCTGATCGTGCCCGTGCCCTCGGGTGACGATCAGGGCATAGGTCCTCGGGGTGATTTCCATGGAGGCCAGTACCTCGCCGATCGGCCCGACGATCAGCCGATCGGCCCGGGGAAACCGCTCCGGGTTGGCGTACTGCCGGCGATCGTCGACGACGCAAACGTCGAAATCGACCCGAGCGGCAAGGTCGGCAACCGCCTGGCCGACGTGCCCGGCCCCGACGATCACGAGTCGGACTCTCGGCAGGCTGGGCAAATAGGCGATCCCGCGCTCGACTCTCGGCCTCGGGCGATCGTGCAACGGGCGGATGCCGGAGATCTCCACGTCGGGCGTCTCGGACGACGTCCACCGCGCGACCAGCCGGCCCTCGCCGTCGAAGAGGAAACGGTCGCCGACCGCCGAACCCGCGACCTGCTCGGGATGGACGACGACCGCCTCGGTGAAGCCGTCTCCCTGCCCGATCGCTCGCTCCATCGCCCGAAAATAGGCGATCGGCGCAGACCCGGCGAACGGCTGCGAAACGATCACCATCTTCCCGCCGCAGATCAGGCCGTCGGCCCAGGCATAATCGTGGTCGAGCACGTAGGAATGGAGCGCAGGGGCCGAGCCGTCGCTGTCGAGGTGGCGAAGCGACTTCTGCTTGACCTCGTTCTCGACACAGCCGCCCCCGAGCGTCCCAAGCTGGCCGCCCGACGGGTCGACGACCATCAGCGCGCCGGCCTTCTGCGGAGTCGAGCCGCGGGTCTCCACCACCTGGCAGAGGACCATCGGCCGCTCCTGTTCCAGCGCCCGGACCATTTCCCTTATTAGCTCGCGCATGCGACCCATCATCCGTTGTCGAACAACGAAGCTCACTCCACGAAACGAGTGTATCCCGCCCGGTCCCGATGGTCGAGACGCCTGGTCGGCTCGGCCTGTCCGGGAAGGACCGGGCCGCGTCGGTCCGGGGAGGGTCGTATCGATCGGCTCTCGCGATCGCCGGTCCTGGCGCGATTCCCTCTCGCGGAGATTGGACGACTCTCCTCCTGAAGTCACGACGCCTGGAAGGTGTGAGACGATGTGAGAGCGCGAGAGGCAACCGCTCGCCGGGCGTGAGGGGTGGGATAGGGGCTTGTCGGCCTCAGCGCCAGAGGACAAAATCACGACGATCGGGTTCCGGTCCGCTCGTCCGAACGGGTTCGGGCGAGCGAATCCGGCCGCATCGCCTGGGGGTTCGCGCACATGGTCCGGATCGGGATCGTCGGCCTTGGCTTCATGGGGATGATCCACTACCTCGCCTCCAGGCGGATCGAGGGGGGCGAGGTGGTCGGCCTCTGTAGCCGCGACCCGAAAAAGCTCGCGGGCGACTGGACGAGCATCCAGGGGAATTTCGGCCCGCGCGGGACCCAGATGGATCTCTCCGGGCTCTCGCTTCACGACGATTTCGAGAAGCTTCTCGCCGATCCGGCCATTGATCTGGTCGATCTTTGCGTCCCGAACGATCGGCATGGCCCGATGGCGATCCGGGCGCTCCAGGCCGGGAAGGCCGTGCTGGTCGAGAAGCCCATTGCCCTGACGATGGAGGACGCCGACGCCATGGTCGCGGCCTCTCGGGCCTCAGGGCGCCCGCTGATGGTCGCGCAGGTGCTCCCGTTCGTCCCCGAGTTTGCGTTCGCGCTCGAGGCGGTCACGTCGGGACATTATGGCACCCTCCGAGCGGCACACTTCAAGCGGGTGATCTCGCGGCCGGACTGGTCGAGCGAGATCGGCGACGCCTCCACGAGCGGCGGTCCGGCCATCGACCTGCACATTCACGATACGCATTTCATCGGCCTGCTCTGCGGCGTCCCGCGTGCGGTGCATGCTCGCGGCGTCGAGGAGGGAGGCGCGGTCGTCCACCTGACGACCCAGTATCTCTTCGACCGGCCCGACCTGGCTGTCTCGTGCGTCTCGGGGGCGATGAGTCAGCCCGGTCGCCCGTTCACGCACGGATATGAACTCTACCTGGACGGAGCGACGATCGCCTTTGAGTTCGCCAACATGGGCGGCCAGGGACACATTGCGA
>DAIDJI010000154.1 GCA_027451455.1 Planctomycetales bacterium
ACCATGCCCGACCGCGCCCCCGCCGCGCTCACCGCCGCCGCCGCCTCGCGCTTCGCCGCGATCGCCCTCGACCACGTCACACGCGAGTACCCGAACAAGCTCGACCACGTGATGGGGGGCCCGGGCGACTTGCGGGGACCGCAGGCCCTCCATCCGTCGTTCTTCGGCTGCTACGACTGGCACTCGTCGGTCCACGGGCACTGGATGCTCGTCCGGCTCATCCGGACGTATCCCGACCTGCCTGAGGCCGGTCGCATCCGGGCGATGCTCGGCGATCACCTCGCCGCCGAGAAACTCCGCGTCGAGGCCGATTACTTCGCAAGGAAGGATAGCAAATCGTTCGAACGGACGTACGGATGGGCCTGGCTCCTCAAGCTCGCCGAGGAGTTGCACGAATGGGACGATCCCGACGCCCGCGCCTGGTCGAAGAATCTGCGCCCGCTTGCCGAGGCGATCGTCGCTCGCTACCTCGACTTCCTTCCGAAGCAGACCTACCCGATCCGGACCGGCGTGCATCCGAACACGGCGTTCGGGCTGGCTTTCGCCCACGATTACGCTCGGGCCGTCGGCGACGATCGGCTGAAGAAGCTCGTCGAGCAGCGGGCGCGGGCGTACTTCCTCGGCGATGCCGACGCGCCCGCGAAATGGGAGCCCTCGGGCGCCGACTTCTTCTCGCCGACGTTGATGGAGGCCGACCTGATGCGTCGGGTCCTGCCGGCCGGCGAGTTCCGCGCCTGGTTCGATCGGTTCATCCCGAGGGCGGCGAACGGAGAACCGCGATCGCTCTTCGAACCCGCCATCGTCACCGATCGGTCCGACCCGCAGCTCGTCCACCTCGACGGCCTGAATCTCAGCCGGGCCTGGTGCCTCCGGAGCCTCGCCGCAGTGATGCCGGACGACGATCCCGTCCGGGCCAAGCTGGAACATGCGGCCGCGCGTCATGCCGCCTCGGCGCTCGGGCAGGTCGCCAGCGGACACTACGAGGGCGAGCACTGGCTTGCCTCGTTCGCCGTCTATCTGCTCACGTCCGGGCCGGGGCGGTGAGGAGATTGATTGCGATAGACCGATGGCTTCTTATTCTGTAGAAGCCGCAGTCGCACGCCATCCCGAACGATCATCGAGGGAAGAAGGAGCTTCCATGGCCCGACCGCCCAGCACCCAGCCGACCGACGCCGAGCGAGAGGTTTTGCGCGTTCTCTGGGACCTCGGCCCTAGCGGGCTGGGGCCGATTCACGCGGCAGTCCGGGGACCGGACCGGAGCCGCCTCGACCCTGGAAGAAGCCAACGCCATCGCCGACGCCATCGGGGCCGACGATCAGCGGCTCGTCGCTCAGATCATGATCGCCCGGAAGTGGGTCGAGTGCGGACGCCCCGAGGCCGCGCGGGCGGTCGTCGCCCGTGCCCTGCCGGTCGCTCTGATTCAGCCCGAGCCGCGTCGATCGCGCGTGCTCTCCATGCTCGCCGAGGACCAGTCGCTTGCCGGAGACTTCACTGACGCCCGGAAGACCATCGAGGCAATCCGTGCCTATCCTGGGCTGGGGATATCGCGGGCTCTCTCGGCGCTGGACCTGGCCTGCGAGAAGTCCGGCAACGCGACGGACGCTACCCTTGCCCAGCGAGAGGCCGCCGACTGTCTGGTCTGGACCGGCCCCCAGAAGACCTTGCCCGGGAAAGTCGCACTGACGGGACGCCTCGGCCGCTACCAGTTCCTCGTCTACAACATCGAGTTGCACCCGCAGTTCATCGCCTTCAAGCGTGGTGAAATGCGCGGGTTTGCACTGGCGAACCTGGGCGACGTGGACGAGGCCGTGCGAGCGTTGCAGGCCCTGCCCGAACCCCAGCGTGAAACCGTTCTGTCGCAGGTCGTCGCTCTGCTGGCCTCGCGAGGGCACCTCACTCGCGCGATGGTACTGGCCCGCTCGGTCGCGTCGCCCGACGTCCGCCTGGACGCCTACACGCAGCTCGCCTACGCGATCGGCGAGGGCCCTGCGAAACGGTGATCGGGACGTTCGCAGTATTCGACGAGCGAGGGACCAGGCGGCCTCACGGGACGTAGAGCCGCCCGGTCCCGCGTACCTCGTCGATCCGGATCAGGAGATCGAGCAGGCTCTCGGCCACTCGCTCGGCGTACTCTCGTTCGTGGAGGAGCCGACGGGCATTCGCGATGGTGACGACCGGGAGGCTGTCGGGCCGATTCTCGTCGCGGATCGTGGCCTCCAACGAGTCCGGCCCGTCGTCGTTCCGGTTCGCGGTGACGAGGACGAGCCGCTCCCCCTGGCACGTCCGCCAGATCACGGAATCCGGGGCATCGTCGCGCAAGCCGAGCGCGGAGAAGTCGTAAATCTTGAGCCCCATCGCATCCCAGAGCTCTCGCCAGGCCTCGGAAGTCCAGATCGTCAGGAGCGCCCGGCGATGCTTGACGATGTTAATGTCGGCCAGAAGACCTCGCATCCCTTGCCTCCCGCTCCCTGGCCGCTCGGAGCTCCTCCGCCCGCGCCCGGGCCGTCCCTCGGAAAGCGTCGACCTTCTCCTGGACCTCGGGAGGGTTCCCACGCGCGTGTCGCTCGACGATCCTCCGGTAATCGGCCATCACCTCATCCCGGTGGTCGTCGATGTACTGGAGCGCGACCTCGACCTGCCCCGAGCTGATATCGAACTGATCGGCGATCAGGTCGCGATGCCAACCGTCGAGGTGATAGTCCAGCACATCATAGACAGTAATCCGCGTCCCCTGAATCTCGGGACCGCGCCCTCTGTCGATGATCCTCGGCTCGATCATGGGATGGTCCCTCCGCTCACCGGACCGAACATGCCTTCCCCGGTCCACTCGACCGCAGTGACTGGATTCTACCTCGTAGCGGCCGCCGTCGGTATCGATGCAGGATCGCCATGCCCTGCCTACTCGCGGCAAGGCCGGAACTCCGCCTCGACGCGATGCGCCTGGCCGTCGCGGCGGAGGTCGATCGAAGCACGGTCGCCGAAGTTCTTGCCGCGGATGATCGCGGCCATCTCGGCGATGTCCGCGACCGGATGGCCGTCAATTGCCGTGACGACGTCGCCGACCTTCAGCCCGGCGGCATCTCCGGCCTCGCCGGCCATCACTCGCGTGATCCGGCATCCGCCGTCGGCCGGCTCGCCGAAAACCCCGAGCCGGGGCCCGATCGGCTCCGCCATCACTCCCGATGCGATCGCCGCCATCCCCATCGCATTGACGGCCGAGTGCAGCACGATCGAGGCGAGCAGCGACCTTCGCCAGGTGTAGAAAACGCCGAGGATCAGCCCGGCCACCATCACCGAGGCCATCCCCGCCGGCCCGAAAGAATGCCCCAGGGCGAATGCTGCTGCCTGGATCACCATCGCGACGATCGCCGGCATGCGTTGCCGGAGCGTCCCGTAGACCAGGCCCCGGTACATCGTTTCCTCGGCGATCGGGCCCACGATCACCGCCATCCCGATCATCGCCCAACGGTCAACCGGATCTTGCGAGTTCACGATCGGCTCGAAGACCTGGCCGGGGATCATCGCGTCGCCGATCGATCGACGCAGGAAGTCGAAGAGGAGCCCCATCAGCACGAAGCAGACAGGGGCCGCCAGGATCGCGAGGAGGCCGTCGATCGCGGCCCGGCCCGGTCGGGGTGGTCCCGGCCACTCACCGAGCCGTCGCCGGGCCACCCAGACCGGGAATCCGAACATCCAGCCGAGCTGGAGCAGGGAGACCACGAGCCAGGCCCTCGGGCCCGGCGCAACCACCCGATAGGTCCAGTCTGGCGCCAGGCGCAAAAGGACCAGCGGCGTAAGGGCGATCGCCAGATCGCCCCACCGCCAGGGGACCCTCCGGAAATAGGGGCCGGGTCTCGCGGGCCCGGCGTCGACGAGCACGTCCATAGGGTCGCTCCGGAATCATCCCGCCGGATCTCCCTACTTCTTCGACGCGGGGGAACGGTCCGAAGGCTCGCGGTGCGAGAGGAGGAACGTCAGCAATCGGTCGAAGTCCTCGGACGCGATCTGCTCGGCGAAGTTGGCCGGCATCGGCGAGAGCGGCGAGACCTTGCGCTCGACCACGGAATTCCTCGGCACTCGGATCTCCTTCCCCTGCGCGTCGGCCAGGACAAGGATTTCCCCCTCCTCGCGCAGAAGCAGGCCCGAGATTACCCGGCCATCGTCGACCGCCAGGGCGGTCATTCGGAACGCCTGGTCGACGTTTCGGTTCGGGTCAAGGATGTCCTCGGCCAGTCGATCGACGCCACGGCTGCCGATCCCGTCGAGCTGGGGGCCGATCCGCGCCCCCTTGCCTCCGATCTGATGGCAGACGGCACAGTTCTTCTCGAAGACCAGGGCGCCCTCGTCGGGCCGGTGCGATCGCGAGGCCGATCGATACTCGGCGCGTCGGCGATCGATGAGCGCGGCGAGCTTCGCGTCAGCCGGCGGCAGACCGGCGAGCAGCGACTTCAACCGCTCGTCGAGCCGGGGCGGGTTCGATTGCTTCAGCGCCAGGGCAACGGGCTGTTCCTGGAGGAGCCGCGCCGACGCCTTCCCCGCCGCGATCGCGTCGAGGAGCGCCTCGGCCCCGCGCCGACTTCGAGCGAGACCCGCGGCGATCGACGACTGTAATCGGCCCGGCGCCTTCGGCATCGCATCGACCAGCGCGTGGACCGTCTTCGGCCGGTTGGTCGCCGCCAGGAGCGACGCTGAAGTCTCGCGCAGGGCCATCGCCGCCGAGGCGTCCGAAAGAAGGCCGGTCAGCATCGCCTCGCTGCCGGCCGGGTCGATCGCAGCCATCGCGGTCAGGGCGGCGGTCCGCTGCTTCGGCGAGGTCTGGGCACTCTCAGCAAGCCGCCGCAGTTCAGGCTCGAGGCCGGCGAGCTTCAATCCGACCGCCAACTCGATACCGAGATCGACCTCACCGCCATCCTTCGAGTGGAGCAGGGCCAGGGCGTGCTCGCGTGCCATCGCGTGCAGCGCGATACTCGGGGCCTGACCTCGCTCCTGGAGTCCCTGGTGGATCTCCTTGACCAGACGGGCCTGATCGCGGACGCCCAGCGTCGAGGCCCGGCGGACCAGGCCCGCCAATTCGTCGAGCCGGCCGGGCTCAGCATATCGGGCGACGTGATGGACGTAGCCCGCCCAGTTCTGGGGCGGCTCTTGAGCCTTGCCAAGATATTTCAGGAGGTATGCTGCCGAATCGGCCGTATGAACGCCTGGTGCGACCGAGGCGATCTCCCGACGCTCGGCGTCCGAGGGCCGCATCCGCTCGACCACGCCCCAGCTCTCGGGGTCGCGGATCAGGTCGCGCACCGCGATCCGGATAACGTGGATCAAATGGGTGTCGTCGGCCGGGGTCGCGCGGAGCAGGGCCAGGAGCGGACGGATCGCCGATGCGTCGGCGTGCGAGGCGATCGTCGCGGCCGAGGCTCGCCGGACGAACGGGTCGGGATCGGCGAGTGCGTTACGAGCAATCTCGTAAAGTGCGCCGGTCCACTCTCCGCGCTCGCGCAGGGCCTGGAACGCCAGGACCTTCAACTCTCGATCGCTGTCGCGCAGGCATCCCAGGAGCGTCTCGTCGTCGAGGTTCCCGAGCCGCTCAAGGACCCACATTGCGTGGACGCGGGGCCGGGCCGGGCCTTTCGCCGCCATGACCCGGCGGGCGGCCTCGCGGGCGGCATCACCACCGCGCTCGACTAGCTGATTTGTCGCCGAGGTTCGAACGACGAGGTTCGGATCGCCGAGGTCGGCGATCAGGGCGGGAATCGTCGATCGGGTCCGGTCGACGGACGAGGGCGGCGGGGCCTGCTTCGCATCGCCCTTGTAGACAATCCGCCAGATTCGGCCGCTGGTCCGGTCACGGCCGGGGTGGGTGAGCGGGACCTCGTAGTGGCCGATGATCCGGTTGTAGAAGTCGGCCACGTAGAGCGATCCGTCGGGACCCATCTCGATGTCAACGGGTCGGAACCAGTTGTCCTCGCTCCAGACGAGGTCGGGCTGCTCGACCCCCTTGGGGCTCGATCCGTGCCACTCGATCCGGTCGCGGTTGATCCGATTGGTCACGACGTTGCCGATGAAGGTATCGCCGCGATACTCCCCGGGGAACTGCTCGGCGGCATAGTAGCTGATGCCAGCGATCCCGGTCGATCCGTGGTCGTGCGTGACCATCTCGGGCCCGAATCCAAGGCCGTCGTGCGGCTTGCCGAAGCTTGGATACCAGGCGCCCCGGATGAGCTGGTAAACCGGCCGGCTGTGGCAGTCGCACGAATACATGTTGCCCAGGGGGTCGAACGCCAGGCCGAACGGGTTGACCTGGCCGTGCGTGACATACTCGGCGTGCGAGCCGTCGGCGCGCATCCGGTAGGTGTTGCCCGACTGCATCACGATCGGCTGCTTATCCTTCCCCTCGACGCTCGATGTGTTTGAGAAGCCGTGGCAGGCGTAGATCCAGCCGTCGAGGCCCCAGGTGAAGGCGTTGGTCATCCCGTGAGTGTCGCGGTGTCCGAAGACGCCATAAAGCACCTCGCGACGATCGGCGCGGCCGTCGCCGTTCGTGTCGGTCACCTTGTAAATGTTCGGAATGCTGTGGACGATCGCCTCGCGACCGGAGGGATACGGAAGCAGGCCGATCGGGATATTCAGGCCGTCGGCAAACACCTCGATCTTGCCGGCGCGGCCGTCGGGGCGGAAGTCGGAGAGGATCTTGACCGTGTCGCGCCCGGGCGTCCCCTCCGGCTTCGGGAACGGGTACTCGATGGTGTCGGTGACCCAGAGCCGGCCTCGGTCGTCGAAGGCGATATTGAGCGGCTTCTGGATCTGCGGTTCGGCGGCGACGAGCTGGATTTCGAAGCCAGGAGGGACGTGGAGCGCCTTACGTTCCTCGTCGGGCGTACGGTGCGGGAGTGTCGATACGTTTTCCACGGGAGCCGGCTTCTGCGCCCGCGCCGGGGCGGCGAGGGCAATCGCCAGAAGGAGTGCGAGCCAGCGGCCAGCGGGGACAAGATCTCCGATCATCTGTGAGGACCTCCATTTTCCGATATCAATCGATGATGACTGTGGCAGCGGTGGGGTTATCGGGCGAAGGCAACGGCCCGGGCGGGGTCGTCCCAGGCGAAGAACCGGAGACTGTAGCCTTCGGGGTCCTGGAATCGGATCTCGCGATAGCCCTCGTCGTGATTCTCAATCGGCTCGCCAACATCAAGGCCGGCGTTGAGCAGGCGCTGGCGCTCGCGGTCAAGGTCTTCGACCTGGAAGACGAGGCGGACTCGATTCCGAGCCGGGGCCATCTGGGCCTCCTTGACCCCCTGGAGACCGACCCGCCCGCCGCCGGCCGAGAGCAGGGCGAATTCGTGCGCCTCGTCGAGCAGCACCGGCGCCAGGCCGAGGACGTCGATGTACCACCGGACCGTCGACGTCCATCGTGTGACCCGGATCACGGTCATGAACAGTTCGATGCGGGGCGGCCTGGGGGCCGCGCTCGGGGCGGGTTCGGTCGGATCGATCATGCGACTCGCCTGATTGGAACGGCTCGGCAGGGGCCCGGGGCGCCGGCTCCATTCTGACAGGTTGCTGCTCAGGTCGCGAGGGGTCGCCCGCCTCGCGTCGAGCCGCTTGTCGAAGGCCCACTTCAATGCGAGGATGGACGATCAACGTTGCCGGGCCCTGGAGAGTTCCTCCCGCGAGGCGAATGATGTCGAAGTTCGCCGTTCAATCGTCCTTCGGAATGTTCCGCCGACTCTTCCCGGTCCGACCACCGGACCCGTCTGAGCCGCCGCTCTCGGACGAGGAGCGGAAGACCTTTCATCGATGGGAAATGGCCGCCCTTATCCCGATCTTCCTTTTCACGGCGGCCTTCGGTTCCCTCTGGTATTTCGCGATGAAAGAAACGGCGGGGCTCTGGCCGACCTCGACACCCGCGACGCGATTCCTCTTGCGGCCCGACCCGAGGTCGTTTGCGACCCTCGCGATGCTCCTGGGGATCCTCAGCTCGGCGCTTCCGGTCGAAGGACTGTACTGGCTGCTGCTCCGCGAGCGATACCGGCGGTTCGAGCGCGCCTGTCACGACCGCGTCGGCTTCGACGGCGACCCCGCCCTGATTCTGATCACGGCCGTCTTCCTTCCCTCGATCATCGCCTTCTTTTACCTGATCGCGGCGAATGCGGTGCGCTTCACCGATTCCGGGATCGAGATCATCCGGCCGATCCCGTTCCGAAGCCGCTATCACACTTATGGAGCTGTCCGGGCGATCGAGCACTGGATGAGCTTCCGGGCACCCTCCGGCAACGTCGTCGAGCGGCCGTATTATGCGATCCACTTCGACGACGGCGATTCCTGGACCACCGAGGACATCTGTGAACCGTCACCGCGCGCGGCCGAGGCGGTCATCCGACTGGTCTCAGAAAAGAGCGGACATGCCATCGTCGAGCGGCCCTGAAGATTTCCGGTCCGCCCGAATAAATTCGCTTGCAACCCACGCGCGGGATCGACTACAAGTGTCTTACTCTTGGCCCGGCGGGATGGTCGATCGACCGCCCCGGGGATCGCGGCTTCCGACCACGTACAGGAATAGCCTGATGCGTCTGGCGATCGCGATGCTCGTTGTGCTAGTGGTTCCCAGCCTGGCGATCGGCCAAACCGGGACGGAGCCGAAGGACCCGAACAAGGTCTCGAACGACGACCCGGCGCGTCCGCTCCAGATGCCGCCCGCCTCGACTGAGACCAAGGAAGCCCTCGACGACTTCGACCGCTTCCAGCGTCGAGGGGCCTGGGAACGAGCCCTGAAGTCGCTCTACACGATCCCCGACGACCAGGCGCGCCGGTTCGTCGACGGCGAAAAAGGTTTCATTATCCCGGTCGAACGCCGACGCCGAGCCATCCTGGCGGCGCTCCCGGCGGCCGGGCAGGCGGCCTGCCGGCTCTTCCACGACGCCGACGCGAAGAAACTGCTCGACGAGGCCGACGGCCCGGACGAGCTCAAGAAGCTGGAACGGGTCTACTCGGCGTATTTCATCACGACTGTCGGCGATAACGCGGCCGATCGCCTGGGAGACCTCTACTTCGAACAGGGCCGATTCGACCGCGCCGCCGATTGCTGGCTCGACATCCTGCGCGAGCGGCCCGATACCGACCTCGCCCCGGCCATGCTGGCCGTCAAGGCAGCGCTCGCTCTCGACCGCGCCGGACGGCGGTCGGAGCTGGAGCAACTCCGCGGCGAGATCGCCGAAAAATACCGAGACGAAACCATCTCGATCGGCGGCCGATCGGGCCCCGCGGCCGAGGTGCTGGCGAAGCTTCTCGATGAGGTCACGGCCGGAGCCGAATCCGCCGGGGCGACCCAATTGTCGCCAGGGCCCAACGTCTCCCGGGAGATCGAGCCGGCCTGGCAGTTCCGAATGGCCGACTCGATCGAGGCAGGAATGCAGCCGATCGAGCGGAACCAGTGGCGGTCGAACATGCTGAGTGTCGCCGTTCCCGCGGTGACCATCGACGGCGAGAAGCTCTACGTGAACTATTTGAGTCACGTACT
>DAIDJI010000155.1 GCA_027451455.1 Planctomycetales bacterium
GGAGCAAGGGGCGGTCGTCCTGACCTGCGTCGTTCCATGAGCGTAAACCCATCGGAAACGCCCCTGACCCGCCCCTGGCCGTTCCTTCGGATCCTGGCCGCGGTCCGAATGGCGTTCGACGTCCGCAAGCTCGCACTGGCGACGCTCGGCCTGATTCTCCTTTGGCTCGGCTGGTCGATTCTCGATCGACTCTTCCCGGCATCGGCCGACGTGACGCCCCAGATCGGACCAACCCCATCGCTCGGACGGGTCGTCCTCTCCGACGACTGGCGCGACCTGATTCTCGGTCGGCTCGGCGAGCCCTTTCGCGATTTTGCCCAGCCCATTTTGACTTTCTTTCATCCGTCAAGCGGCTGGTTGACGATGGCGCATGCCCTGCTCGCCATCGCCTGGCTGGTGGTCGTCTGGGGACCGATCGGCCTCGCGATCGCCCGGCTCGCCGCGATCCAGGCCGCCCAGTCGCGGGTCGGCGGGATCGGCGAGGCGGTCCGCTTCGCCAGAGAGGCCGGCCCGTCGATGATCTTCGCAACCATCTATCCGATGGCGGGAATCGCCCTCCTGTCCCTGCCAGGACTCGCGATCGGATGGCTCTACCGGGTTCCGGGCGGCGATCTCATCGCCGGGATTCTGCTGTTTCTCCCGCTGCTTTGCGGACTGGTCATGGCCCTGTTCGCCGCCTCGGTTCTCACCGGATGGGCCATCTTCCCCGCCGCGATCGCCACGGGCGCCGAGAATGCGCTGGATGCCTTCAGCCGAACGTATAGCTATCTCAATCAGCGGCTGGTGATCTTTGTCGTCGGGCTCGCGATCGCCGCAGCGGCGGGGGTGGTCGGGCTCCTCGTCGTCGACCTACTGACCGCGGCCGTCTTCCGGTTCTCGGCCTGGAGTCTCGCGCTCGACGGCCCCTCCCATCGAATTGTGGACCTCTTCGCGATCGAGCAAAACCAGGCGAAGACCCTCGCGGCCGGCGCTCACCGATTCTGGCTGGAAGCGGTCCGGCTGGTGGCGC
The DNA here is from genome assembly GCA_027451455.1 of Planctomycetales bacterium. Lineage (GTDB taxonomy): Bacteria > Planctomycetota > Planctomycetia > Isosphaerales > Isosphaeraceae > JAKAUH01. The sequence continues at coordinate 1,010 of DAIDJI010000155.1, forward strand.
ACGCCTGGGTTTACAGCTACTTCTGGACGGCCGCGACGATGGTTTACCTCGGGCTGAGGCAGTTGAACGACGGCACACCCTTCGAGGTCATCGACCCGCCGGGCCCGGAGACCTGATCGCTCCCGCTCCCGCGCTCAAACCACGTTCATCCACCGTCCGACCACGAAATCCCCTTCAAAAACGGTCGCGGCGACGGGCCGATCGGATTCGAGAAGCAATCGATAGGGGTCGGCGTCGTCGCGGTCGGGCAGGTCGACCACGGCGAGGTCGGCCGACTTCCCCACCTTGAGGCTCCCTGTGCTCAACTCGGCGCGGAGGGCCCAGGCGCCGAAGAGGGTCGCCATCGTCAGGAGCAGCTCGCCCGAGAGCGATTCGTCGCGACGGTGGAGGAACCGCATCTCGTCGAGGATGCCCAGCGTCTCAGCCGAGGCGAGACTATCCGTTCCCAGGCAGACGATCGCCCCACGCTCCAGAAGCTGCCGGTACGGATGGGCCTTGTGGCCGAACCGGGCGTGCGTCCTCGGGCAGAAGGCAATCGCGACCCGCTTGTTATCGGGGGCCGCTTCGGGACGGAATTGCCAGAAGTCCTCGGGATCGATGTAGGTTCCATGCGCGATCAGCCAGTCGGCGTTGCGAAGCTCCCCGCGCCGGACGTAATCGGAGGGGCGAGGACCGATCGGCTCCCATTCGTCGTCCCAGGCACCAATTTCCTCGAGGAACTCACGCATCGGCCCCTCGCGGGTTTCGAGGAGTTCGAGTTCCTCGGGCATCTCGGCGAGGTGGGTCATCAACGGGAACCGGCTCGAAACGGCCTTGTGATAGAGCCATCCCGAGGTGCTATAAGGCGCGTGCGGACTCAGCCCGACCCGCGAGCAGGCCGCGACCTGCGCCTCCGGACGGACCGTTTTGAGCCACTCCCAGGCGGCGGCGTCCGTCATCAGGCCGCGATCCCTGCGCAGGCCGATGACCTCAGCGAAGACAACCGCCCGAATCGGTGCCCCGGAGATCGGTCCCCAGCTCAGGCCAGCCGTGGTGGAGTCGGCCAGAAGGGTCGTCCCGGCCGCGATCGACGACCGGACGTTCTCCGCCGCCGTCACCCGGTAAGTCGCGTCACTCGAGCCGCGGCGCTGGCCGATCACGCGGCGAAGCCATTCCAGCTCGTCCTCGACACGGATCGTCGGGGACTCGTCGGAGAGGCTCGAAAGTTCGAGATGTGTATGGGCGTTGACGAATCCCGGAACGATCGCGACATTGCCCAGGTCAATGTCGGCGGCTCGATCGGCGGCCGGTCCGATCCATCCGATCCTCGGCCCCTGAATGGTCAGGCAACCGTCCTCAATCGGTGCGCCCTCGACCGGCAGAATATGCCGGGCCCGGACGGTCAGCGTGTCGCGCCTCATCCTGAAGTCATCCCCGATCGGGGTGAGAAGCCTTCGCACATCCCGGCTCGATCGCGTCGAGTGGCCACGAGCCGCTGCCCTCGCCAGCCTCGCCGATCGGGCCCGGCCATCGCTTCCAGAGCAGATACAGCAGCCCGCACGATATCGACGCGCCAAGCGCGACCCAGGCCCCATGATATAGCCCGTCGACCGGGCTCCGATAGATCCAACCGACCCAGGCCGCATCCCCAGCCCGCTCCAGAACAAAACCACGCCCCACACCGATCGCATTGTTCAGGAAGTGGAACGCAATCCCCGGCCAGATGCTCCGCGTTCGGACCGCCATCAGACCCAGCACAATCCCCAGCAATGTCGCATTAAAAAGCTGCTGATACAAACTCATCAGGACGTGCAGGAATCCAAACATTAGCGCAGAAAGCAGGATCGCCGACCGCGTTCGATGTTGCCGCTCCAGTCCCGAGAGGATGAACCCGCGGAACGCGAACTCCTCGCAGACCGCCGGCAAGAGCGCGAAGACCAGCAGTGAGGGCCCAAGCTCCATCGACTTCCCCAGCATCTGCCCGAGCGCCGCTCGAATCGTCGGATTGATCGGGAAGAGCCGTTCGACGTACGGTTGCAGCTCGTTGACCAGGGGATTGAGCGTGATCGCCAGCACGATCCCGATCGCCAGGTCGCGACCACGCGGCCGCTTCAGGCGGAGCGTTCGACCTGGCGACGAGGTCAGCAAGAGGGTCATCAGCACCGGCGGGATCAGGATGAAGAGCTGCCCCATCGCCATCGCCGAAAGACCCGTCGCGGCGAGGGTCAGTGTGAGATACTGCATCATGAACCACGAGGCCGACTGAATCACCGCGAAGCAAAGCAGGGCCTGGGCTCCGGTGGGGGTCGGCTCGCGATCTCGGTAGAGGTGGCGGAGCCAGATTCCCAGGCTGAACCGCTCGGCCTCTCGGAACAAAACATCCTCACGCTGAAACTGGTCGACGGCCCATCGAAGCGCCACCGCCGCGTAGACCAGCATCGGCAGAAGGACGGGCAAGAAGTAGCGAAACGCGACGTCGTAATTCCCAAGGATCAGCGCCCGGAGCAAAAGCGCCACGCCGGTGATCGGCACCAGGCTGTAAAACAGGTCGAGCTCGATCTCAGGCGCCATCGAGAGGAAGACCAGCGGCAGGCTGACGAGATACAGGGGCGTCATGTAATACTGCCCCTCCTTCATGCTCCGCGCCAGCACGGCCATCGCCAGGCTGACGGCGCCGAAGAAGGCCGCCAGGGGAATCAGTAAAACGAGCATCCAGGCCGTCGCCTGAAGCGTCGGAGCAGCCAGGGCGTGGGTCGCGGCCGCGCCGGCGGCCCGACGCGCCGCCGGCGTCGGCATCGCCCCGCCCACCTGCTGCGCCATCTGCCAGCCGGTCAGCCCCATGCTCACCAGGTTGAGCACCGCCGTCAAAACGCTCGCCAGGACCACCGTCAGAAACTTGCCGACGACAATCTCCGACCGGCTCGCCGGACTGATCAGAAGGGTCTCCATCGTCCCTCGTTCCTTCTCGCCGGCGCAGAGGTCGATGGCCGGGTAGAACGCCCCGGTCAACGCCATCACCACCAGCAGGAACGGGAACAACCGGCTCCAGACGCTGCTGCCCACCTCGCTCGGCGTCGCCGCGTCCTCCGACCGGATCCGGATCGGCTCGGCGTAACTCGCCGGCTTGTTGTCCCGCTTCAGACGCGCCTGGACAATCCGATTCCGCCACCGCTCCAGCAGTTCCTTGAGCCGGAGATTGGTGATCTGGCTCGGCTCGTCGACGCTGTTGTACGCCGTCGGAATCTCGATCTCCCCCTCACCACGGACCCGATCCCCCAGGTCGCGCGGAACGATCATCACCGCGGAGGCAGCGCCCCGGTGGATCAGCTCCAGCCGGACCCGCGCATTGCCCCAGGGCCCATTCTCCGGTTCCAGCCGAACGACCATCCGACCGGCCTCGGCCTCGCTGTCGAACAGCGAGGCGTCGAATCCGTTGCGCTCCCGGTTCAGAAGAGGAGGGCTCGCCGGCAGATGCTCGGCCCCAACCACCACCACCGTCCTCGGCTTCTGCTCCAGCGCCGCCGCAAACTGCACCGTCGCATACCCGAGCAGCGGATAAAGCAGAATCGGCAGCACAAAGATCATGAACAGAGTCCGGCGATCGCGGACCTGATCGCGGACCTCGCGGCGAAAGATGACAGCGATAATCGACCAGCGCATCGGGTGTCCCGTTCGAGAGGTTTTCCAATCGGGATCAACTCATCCCGGCGCCGGTCTTTCCGGCCTCGACACGCTCAACCAGGAAGAAGAATAGCTCCTCCAGATCGGGCTGGTCAAACTGTTCGAGAAGCCCGGTGGGCGTCCCCTCGGCCTGAAGGCGACCCTTGTAGATGATCGCGACCCGCGAGCAAAGTTTTTCCACCTCGTGCATCGAGTGGGTGGAAAAGACGATCGTCTTGCCAAGGTCGCGCAGCTCCAGGATCTTCTGCAAGACCGCCCGCGCCACCAGCACATCGAGACCCGAGGTCGGCTCGTCGAAGATCAGGACGGGCGGGTCGTGAACAATCGTCCGAGCAATCGAGACCTTTTGCTTCATCCCGGTCGACATCTTCGAGCCGAGGGTCTCACGGAAGTCGTTCATCCGGAGCCAGTCGAAGACCGTCTCCATCCGCTCCCTCAGCCGATCGCCCGAGAGCCCATAAAGCCGGCCGAAATACTCGACCAGCTCCCAGGCGGTCATCCGGTCGTAAATCCCGGTGCTGGCCGACATGTAGCCGATCCGCTCGCGAACCCTCTCGGCCTCGGTCCGGACGTCGTGCCCGGCGATGATCGCCGTCCCCGAGGTCGGACGCAGGACCGTGCTCAGGATACGGAGCGTCGTCGTCTTGCCCGCGCCGTTCGGGCCGAGCAGCCCGAAGATGGCGCCGGGATGGCACTCAAACGAGACGTCGTCAACCGCCGCGACCCAGCCGCGCTGGTAGTCGAGGAACGACTTGCACAGATGCTGGACCTGGATCACGTCGATGGCGGGCCGATCGGCCCGGCTCCCTCGCTGGCTCGCACTCTGGCCGGGATGACTCGGGAATCCGGGATGATCAAGGACGAAGGAAGAACGGAAGATGGATGACTGGCGCGTGCGACCACCAACCACCGTTTCCGATCGACGATCAGAAAGCTTCCATCTTCCATTTCCAACCCGATCCCGCGTTCTCTCGCGAACCGACCGCGCCTCAACCGGCGAGCGCCGGAATGTCGGCCGGCTCCTGGTCGATATACTGATAGAATACGTTACGTTGCCGGGGGATGTATCCGGTTTCCCGGATCGCGCGGCGGATCTCTTCCAGCGAGAGATGGTGGACCGTCCCCGCCGACGAGACCACGTTCTCCTCGATCATCAGGCTCCCCATGTCGTTGGCGCCGAAGTGCAGCCCCAACTGGCCGATCTTGGGACCCTGCGTCACCCACGACGATTGAATGTTCGGGATGTTGTCCAGATAGAGCCGCGAGATCGCCTGCGTCCGCAGGTACTCAAACGCCCCGGACGTCGGCACGTCGGCCATCTCGGTGTTCTCCGGCTGGAACGTCCACGAGATGAACGCCGTGAACCCGCCGGTCTCGTCCTGAAGCTGCCGGACCCGCTCGAAGTGCTCGACCCGCTCCTCGATCGTCTCGACGTGGCCGAACATCATCGTCGCCGTCGATCGACCTCCCATCCGGTGCCAGGCCCGGTGCACTTCCAGCCAGTTTTCCGTGTTCACCTTCCCCCGGGTGATCGCCTTCCGAACCCGATCGACCAGGATCTCGGCCCCGCCGCCCGGCAGACTTCCGAGCCCGGCCGCCTTCAGCCGCTCCAGTACCTCGGCGAGCGGCTTCTTCGCCACCTTCGTAAGGAAGTAAATCTCCGGCGCACTGAAGCCGTGGACGTTCACCGTCGGGAAGTGCGCCTTGATGTCGCGGAGCAGCTCCTCGTACCACTCGATCTCCAGGTCGGGATGCAATCCACCCTGGAGCAAGATCTGGTCGCCGCCCAGCTCGACCGTCTCCCGGATCTTCTGGTGCAAGACCTCGCGATCCAGGACGTAGGCGTCGCTCGACCCAACCTTCCGATAGAAGGCGCAGAAGTCGCAGACCGCGGCGCAGACGTTGGTGTAGTTGATATTCCGATCGATGTTGTACGTCCGATAAGGTTCGGGATGGAGCCGCCGACAGACGGCGTCCGCCGCCCGTCCCAGTTCCAGTAGCGAGGCCGATCGGAACAGCTCGATCCCCTCGTCGAATCCCAGACGATGCCCGTCAACGGCGCGGTGCAGGATCTCGGCGACGGTGGAAGACAAGATTCCCTCCTTCCGGGGCCAGTCCGAGCCGCGCCGCCATTCCGGCGAACGTACGCAGCCCGGCAACCTCGGTTTCGCCGAGGTCGTACGACAAAACCTTGGTCAAGTAATCGTAACACGTCGCGAAGTCGAGTCCCAGCCGGGGCCCGTGCGTCCGGGCAAGCTCGTCGGCGTTCGCCAAACCCTCCGCCCGGCTCCGCTCGAGGGCCTCGGGCAGTTCGCCCAGGTCCACCCCACCCCGCGACACCCAGAGAGCAAAAACAAAAGGAAGCCCGGTCAGCTCGACCCAGGCCTCAGCCAGGTCAACCACCTCATGAAAGGGCTCGTGCGGCACCTTCATCGCCCGGTCGCCGATCACCAGGACCGCGTCGGCCGTGCTTTCCAGCGCCGAGACGCCCATCGGCAACTCCTCGATGATCTCCGGACGCAGCCCATGCCGCGCCTCCAGCCAGACCTGAGCCAGCGCCTGGCTTGTCCGAGAGCCCGCATCGAGCGCCATCCGCCGAATCCGCCCGAACGGAACCCGGCTAAAAACCTTCACGCTCCGCACCGCCCCCCGCGCCGCGATCGCAAACCCCGGCACGATCTCATACCCACGCACAACACCACGCAGGTACTCCACCGACGGGATCAACGCCAGGTCCAGCGAGCCCTCCGCCAGTTGCATCGCCAGCCGACTCGGAACGTCCATCGTCAGCACGACCTGAGGCGCAAACTCGCAAAGCCTGTAATACAAGGGCTTTGCATTCAGATAACTCACGGCTCCAACCCGTATCGTGGACCTCATCACCGACCGCCCTCCCTGTCCTCGGCCGCCTCAGCGGTTCGCAACGCACCCCCGCTCACGACGACTCTCCCGGTCTGGGTAGAACGTTCAGAACACTTTGAATTCTAGGTGCCGTGGCTCAATCCGCAAGGGCAAGTCACCCACCAGCCAAACACAAGCGACCCCCCGGTCCCCAGACAACCACCCCACTCTCACACCACTCACGCATCCATGATTATGTCAAATCTAGCCTGATCGGCTGCATACCTAGGTTGCCATTCGGCATCGTCCGGGCGTGTCGGTATGTTTAGTCGTGTTCGTTCCAGAATAAGGCGTTTTCGTATCCGATCGCGATGTTATTTATCAACAGGGATGCGGATTGAGTGTCTTTTTGTGTAGAATTCTGGCCATGGGTTGATGGGCTCAGGGCCGCAAGGATTCAAGGTCCTCTGAATCGGGAACACGCGGATGACGGGCGATACGCGTGTCTGGGAAGGGGTTGCCCGACCCCCACACAAGGAGAGTCCGATGGACGGGTTATTCCAGGCCGGGCGCAGGCGTTCGCGAGCCGTCATCGCGGTGCTACGGATGGCCCTGTTGGCGGGCGGGCAAGTCGCATCCGCCGATCAGATCACGGTGTCCACCCCTTTTACGCTTATCGATTACGAAACAATTCTTGTACCTGGGTTCGATCCAGCGCTCGGCACACTCATCGGCGTGGATGTCTCCGTCTACTCGACGCTCTCCAATGAGATCATACTCTTAAACTTGACTCGTTATCCCCTGATGAACGTCAAGGTCGCGGTCACGGAAAACTTCGGAGCCACAGGCCCTGGTTTCGAAGATGGTCGATCTCCTAGCCAATCCTGGGTATTGGGTGAAATTGATTATAAATCGGGAGTGTACTACACGTTGACAAGTTCACTCTCCGAGCAGATAAACCTCAGGGATTATGGGGGCTTTTATAACGGCTCGGGCGAGGTACCCTTTACCGTAGGTTACGACACATTCGTGTCGACAGACTCATACGTTGGCGCATACGACCCCCACGCCAACGTTCCCTCGGGCGAAATTTCCATCACCTATACTTATCTCCCCCCGGGCTTCGTCCCTGAACCGTCCGGCCTGGCCCTGGGCGGGATCGCCCTGGTGGTTATCGCCGGGTGGGGATGCCTCGCGAAACCTCGCCGCCGCGCGGATCAGACTCCGACGACCTAGATCCGGTCTCAGGCGATTCATCCCTTCAACCTTGCAACGACACACCCAATCCCGCCGACAGTCTCCCTCCTTCATCGGGTCGACCTCCCCTCCAGGTTCGATCGAGCGGCCCCCCGGCCGACGCGACGCCTGCGCGGATCCTCGATAGCATCCCGCAATCTCCGCCTTAAGAATCTCCTAATTCGCGACCTCATCATCCGATTTCCGGTAAACTTCGGAGTGATCAGGAAAAAATCCCAGATTGATTTGCAATTTGTCCATTCGTGGCGCAAATTATAGCCTGGGATGTTGTCGCGTGTTCTGTATGGCGGGATTGACGAGCGAGCGAACCGAGATGGCCCACCTCATCAGAAGCGCGAGAAGCCAGCCCGACCTCTCCCTCGTCGGCGCGCGAACGAACCCAACCCTGCCATTCTGGCAGTCGGAAGGACCCATTCGGGGCGTCGAAATCGCGCGAACGAAGCCACCGGGGGCCTCAGACGCCTGGAAATGGCGCGAACGAAGCCACGATTGTCGGGGTCGTAGGAGAAGCGTCAATTCGGCTGGTTGTTCGGTCAGGCCCCGAGTCGGGCGAACGACCCTTGCGGCCGACCGGCCCTCTGCGGGATGCTGGGGGGCGTCGAAACGAGGCCGATGATCGTCGATGGCTTTCGCCTCCGCGACGACCGAGTTTGAGGAATCATGACCACCACCGAGATCCCCCGCCAGTACGATCCCCAGGACGCCCAGCGCCGATGGTACGG
>DAIDJI010000156.1 GCA_027451455.1 Planctomycetales bacterium
CCCGGCCCGGATCCCTCCCATTGTAGAGAATGCTTTTGATTCTCTGCCTTATTTCGTGCCCTTCGTGATTTTCGTGGTTCCTCCGGATCTTCGATTTCGGGCGCGCCCACGATGACGAGAACAGGCCCCTGCGCTTCGGAATCCGTCCCCGATTCGCGGTCGGTCCGGGAAGGAAACGTCCCTGGCTCGACGGCCTTCCGCCTTGAGAGGGCTTCCCAGAGCCCGGTACAATTCTCTCAGCACTGGACCGATCCGTGACGACCGGATTCCTGCGAGGGAGGTGAACCTTGAGCCGCGGCACCTGGACCGAGACCGACCCAAACCTCATCGCCCATCGCGATCAACTGGTGAGAACCCTGCGCAGCTACGGTAAAGTCGCGGTCGCCTACTCGGGCGGAATCGATAGCACCGTGGTGGCGCGGGCGGCGGTCGAGGCGATTGGGGAGTCGGCCGTCGCGGTGACCGCCGTTTCCGATAGCCTCGCCTCGGGCGAGCTGGAAGAGGCCACCGCAATCGCCGAACAGATCCGTATCCGCCACCGGATCATCCGGACCGATGAGTTCGCCAACCCCGAATACGTCCGCAACAGCCCCGATCGCTGCTATCACTGCAAGAGCGAACTCTACGGGCAACTCTCGCGGATGCTCGACGAACTGGGGGTCGACGTGATCGCCTCAGGCGCCAACACCGACGACCTGGGCGACCATCGACCCGGAATGCGAGCCGCCGCCGAGAACGGCGTCCGACACCCCCTGCAAGAGTGCGGACTCGGCAAGACCGAGGTCCGCGCCCTCGCCAAAGCCTGGGGCCTCCCCACCTGGGATAAACCCGCAACACCCTGCCTCTCCAGCCGAATCGCCTACGGCGTCGAGGCAACCCCCGAACGGACCCGGATGATCGATCAGGCCGAACAATGGCTCCGACGACAGGGACTTCGCGTCCTCCGCGTCCGGTACCACGACGGCGACCTCGCACGCGTCGAGGTCCCACTCGATGACCTCCCCCGACTCGTCGATTTGCAGACCCGAGGCGAACTCGTCGCCGCCTTCCGCGCCCTCGGCTTCAAATTCGTCACCCTCGACCTCGAAGGCTTCCGCTCGGGCAGCTTCAACGGGTCGTTGCCGCTCGTTTCTCTGACGCCCCTGGTCAAGGTGTAGTCGTCCGGAGTCGCCGAATGTTCGGAGTTTCACGCAGAGACGCAGAGGGGCGCAGAGACGCAGAGAAGCCACCGGAATCGCGGTCCCTTTAAAAAATCGATAACCTGTCTCTGTAAAATGAATGATGAAAGAAATGTTCTATCGGCGTAAAACTCCGGATTTTCTATCATCTCTGCGTCTCTGCGGTCCTTTGCGTCTCTGCGTGAAACTCTTCCTCCCCACCAGGCGGGCGCTTCGAGGCAGAAACTGAGAACCCATGTCCCAGGTCACCTGCCGCTGCGGCGAGACGATTACGGTGGATTCGAGTGAAGGCCCCGATCGGGTGGATTGCCCGAAGTGTGGGGCCCGAATCCGACTGCGCCGGAAGGTGGATGCCGGAACGGCCGAGAATACGGGCGATGGCTACGTCCGGTTTCCCTGTCCGTGCGGGCGTCGGTTGAAGGTGCGGGCGTCGGGTGGTCAGAAGGCGGGGAAGTGTCCCGATTGCGGTCGGATGGTCCCCGTACCAGGGGCGTCGGCCGTCGGGGGCGGTCGGCTCGATTTCGACTCGAGGACCGCCGACCTCGACCCGGCCGACATTGCGAGGCTCCGCGAGTGGACCGAGCGGCACACCGGCCGGTCGCTCGAGTCCGCCAACGGACCCGACGCGACCCCGATGGGCGTCCCCCAGATCCGGGTCGGTCCATCGGGACCTGGCGAGAACGCGCCCAGGCCGTCGATGGTCTCGTTCGAGGCGGGCCTCCGGGTTTGCCCCCGGTGCGGTAAGCCGGTCCACATCAGCGCGACCGCCTGCCGCGAGTGCGGGACCGCCGTCCCTCGGCGGTGACGTCGATCGATCGATTGGCGTGGTGGGTCCCGATCGCGATAATAGAGGCGAACCGGCCGGTGGCCGGGGCCCTGCGCGTGGCAAGATTGAGCGAGGCGGCACGATGGACATCCTTGGGCACGGGGTCTACACGCTCCCGGAAGCGGCCAGGCTGACCCGCCTGCGTCCCAGTCGAGTGCGCGAATGGTTCGCCGGCTCGGCAAAAGCCCGGGGGGTCGCGCCGGTCTTTCGCGGAGACTATCCGGTCGTCGACGGCGACCGGGCCATCAGCTTCCACGACCTGATCGAACTGTTCGTTGCCGGTCAGCTCCGCGATCGGGGCGTCTCGCTTCGGAACCTGCGGAAGGTTCACGAGAACCTGCGGAACGATCTCGGGACGGCCCACCCCTTCTGCCGCCGCGAGATCCTGACCCGCGATGGACAGGTCTTCACACTCGGGCTCGACGAACGCGGGCGCGGGGAGATGATCGACGTGCTCCGCCGACAGCGCGTCTTCCCCGACATCCTGCTGCCCTTCCTCCATCGGATCGACTACGACCGGGCCACGGAGATGGCCAGGCGATGGTGCATCGCCGATCGCGTTGTCATCGACCCCGGGATCTGCCTGGGCAAGCCCATCATTGAAGGGATCGGGATCACCACGGCCGTCCTTGCGGCCTCGTATGAGGCTAACGGTCGCGACGCCGAACTCGTCGCCGACTGGTTCCGCGTCCACCCGACCCACGTGCTCGCGGCCGTCGACTTCGAGAGAACTCTCGCCGCATGAGATTTTTCTTCGACCGGAACATGTCCCCCCACCTCGCTCGGATGGTCGAGGCCCTGGAGAGGGAGCATACCGCGCGCTCCTATTACGACGATGATCGGTTCACCGACACCACGCCGGACGTGGAATGGATTCGGGTTCTCGCCGCCGACGATCCACCCTGGATCATCATTAGTGGCGACGGAAGGATTTTGAAGAACAGGGCGGAACTTGCTGCCCTCAAGGAAGCCGGGCTAACCTTCTTCTGCCTGTCGAGGACCTGGCTGCATATGAGCCTCTACGAACAGGCCTGGAAGTTTATCAAGGCGTGGCCGGATGTCGTCGAGAACGCCCGGGGGAACTCCCCGAGAATCTTCGAAATCTCGGGCGGCGCGGGTCTAAAAGTGGAGCGAGTGCCGCTCTGATCCCGCCAAACTCGGCTCCGGCAACAATCGCCGGTCTCAAAAAAATTTCGGCCGACCTGTCCTATTTGGCCCACTCACGGCAATCATCATTGGTGAGGCGAGATCGATGACTCGCCCTCCCGCGGTGTCACCCAGGAGTCTTATTCGATGTCCCGCCTTCGATCGTCGCGACGACGCTGCCAGCCTACCCTGGACGCGATGGAATCCCGGGCCCTGCTGTCGACGCTGGCCGTCCACGCGCATCCCGACCATCGCGGCCCGTCGAAGAACGGGCCGAGCGCCACCATCATCGGCACCGCCTCGGCAGGCGGCGCTCAGTTCACCAACTTCGATACCCCAGGCGCCGGGACCAACGCCAACGCCGGGACCAACGCCAACGGGATCTCCAACGCGGGCTTCACCACCGGCTTCGCCATCGACAACACCGGTGCCTTCCACAATTTCCTGGTCAACCCGCTGAAGGCCCATTCGCTCGAATCGCTCAACATCGGCGGCTCGACGACCGCGAACGCCTTCGGGATCAATCGGTCGGGTCTGGTGGTCGGCTCCGATGGCAATGGGCACGCCTTCGAACTCGCCCGCAAGCGATTGATGAAATTCGTTCCGTCGGGCGCCTCGGCGGCGACGGCGTTTGGGATCAACGATCGCGGGATGATCGTCGGCCAGGAGACGGTCGGCCAGACGATGCCGGGATTTGTTCAGGTTTCCCGGAAGACGTACGTGACGATCAACGCCCCCTCGGGTCCGAACACGGTCAACGCGCAGGGGCTCAGCAACAACGGCCAGGTTGTGGGGTTCTACGTGGGGACCGACGGCCAGGACCACGGGTTCATGGCGAGCCTCGGCAAGGTCGGCCGGAAGGGCGCGACGATCACCGGGACACCGATCGCCGACCCGAAGATCCCGACCGTCACCGGCGAGCCGGGCGCCACCTTCGTTTTCTCGCAGATTCTGGGGATCAACGACAAGGGGATTGCCGTCGGGTACTACGGCGACTCGACCACCAGCCAGCACGGCTTCCTCTACAATACCCACACCGGGCAGTACACCTTCCTGGACGACCCGAGCGCGGCGTTCCACAACGGCGTCGAGGTCACGCAGATCACCGGGATCAATAACGCCGGCGAGATCACCGGATTTTACTCCGACGCCCAGGGAGTCTTCCACGCCTTCGTGGCGACCACGACGATCGCCTGATCTCCGTTTTTCGAGTCGAGATCGCGATCGACGAGCGAACCGACCGCGCCTCGGATTCCCGGAGCGAGCCCCCCTCGCGCCGGAGCCGAGGCGCGGTCGCATGTAAGCAACTCCCCGCTAAAGCGAAAGGAGAGGGACTCCTTCCGCCTTCCTTTGAACCGGGCGCCGGAGTGACCTACGGTTGAATTGCGCGGGATCGTCCGCGCCCGAAACCGTCCTCCCGCGTTGAGGTTCCCATGCCGGAACTGGTCCTCCCCGGTTCATCGACCGCCTCGGTGACGCCGACACCCTTCTCGCGGCTCCTCTACGCCGCCTGCCTGGCCCTTGGCGTGCTGGCCTGGTGCCGGCTCGGTCCGGCTTACGGAGAGATCCTGAAGCCCGGACCCGAGGCCAGCCCCGACTTTTACCAGGACTGGGCCTCCGCCCGGAACTTTCGGATCGGAATGCCCGTGTACTCGCGGCACGAGTTCACGATGCCGATCCACCTCGGCCGCGAACAGCAGGACTGGGAAAAGGATATCCAGTACAACGCCCATCCGCCGACCTCCGTTCTGCTCGCGATGCCCTTCTCGTACCTGAACCTGCCCGAGGCCGTTCTCGCCTGGAACCTCCTCACGATCGCCGCACTGATCGGTGCGCTGGGGATCGTCGCGGCGAACCTCCCCGAACTCCGAACCATCTTCCTGCCGGTCGCCCTCTTTCTGCCGTTCTGCCTTCCCATATACGGGAACTTTCAGCAAGGACAGTGGACGCTCGTATTAGTTCTGTTGACGACGGCCGCCTGGGCGCTCGAACGTTCGGAGCGGCCCATTTGCGCGGGGATTTTGATCGGTGCGGCGGCCTCGGTGAAGCTCTTTCCCGCGTACCTGCTCGTCTACCTGGCCGCGCGTCGGCAATGGCGTGGCGTGCTGGCGGCGGGGCTCATGATGGCCTTGCTCGCAGTGGTCACGGCGGCCGTGCTCGGGATTTCCACGTATCGCGATTACGGGACGATTGTCCTGCCGAGCCTGGAGCGGTTTCGAAGTTACGCGTTCAATCATTCCTTCGCGGGTTTCTGGCACAAGCTGTTCGACCCGTCGAGCGAGCGGGGGTGGGTGGCGGCGGTCTGGCCCTCGCCCTGGCTGGCGCGTTGGGGGACGATGGCCTCCGACGCGGTGATCACGGCGGTCGTCCTGGCGTCTGCCGTTCGTGCGAGAGGCCGAGAGGCGGCCGATCTGGCGTTTGCGATGACCGCCACGGCGATGCTTCTGGTCTCGCCGATCACCTGGGATTACTCGCTTCCGATGCTCATCGTCCCGATTGCGGTGGCGTCCCGATCGGCGATGACCGCGCCCTGGCTCGGAGCCCTGATGCTCCCGATCCTGATCGTATTCGGTCTCCCCCAATCGACCCTTCTCGCCTGGGCCCTGGCGCATCGGACGCCCGGCCCGGCAACCCCCGGATTCATCCTGGGAATGCCCTCGCTGGTCTTCTACGCGATGGCCGCCATGTTCGTCGGACTGACCGTCCGGGCCGCAGGCGTAGTCAAGTCAGCGCCGGCCGCCTAGAATGGATCGATGATGCCAGACCCCGGGGATGGGGTCCGGCGGCGCGGGACCTCAGGATGGGCTTCATCGACCGCCTCTCGGTCATCTGCTTCGCAGGGACCTACGGACTCGCTCTCGCGGCCGAACTGGCCCGGTTCGTGGTTCGAGCCCCCGCGCGCTGGTACGCCGCAGCCGGACTGACCGCACTCGCCTGGCTGGTCCAGACAGCCTATCTTGCCAATCTTGCGATGAAGTCGCCGATGGCGCCGGTGGCGAGCGAGTTTGGCTCGATGATGCTTTTGTCATGGATTGTGGGGGTGGTGGGTCTTTACTGGATGCTTCGGTCAGCGCGAGGGGTTGCGGTTGGGATCTTTGTGTTACCGATGGTGCTGGCGTTGGTGATTGGAGCGGGTTGGTTTGCGTCGCGCGATCCTGGCTGGATGGAGGTTGGGGGTCGGGTGGCGTTCTGGGGTGCGGTGCACGGGATCTTTTTGCTGGGTGGTGCGGTCTTCACGAGTCTCGCGTTTTTCGCCGGGCTGATGTACCTGGCGCAGATGCGTCGGCTGAAGCTGAAGCGGCCGTCGCGGACGGGCCTGGCGTTGCCGAGCCTGGAGCAGTCGGAGCGGATCAATCAGGTGGCGATCACGATCGCCTTTCCGCTGCTGACGTTTGGGCTGCTGATCGGGGTGATTTTGAGTCTTTCGACGGCCGATGATGCGACGGTGCACGCGATTCGGTGGACCGATCCGAAAGTCTTGAGCGCTCTGGGGATGTGGCTGGTCTTCGCTGGGGCGCTGCACGCGCGGTTTCGGCCCGATTGGAGGGGTCGCCGGATGATGATTCTGACGATCGTGGCTTTCGGTCTGCTGGTCTTCACCTGGGTCGGCGTGGTGGCGCTCCGGCTGCCGACGGCGCACGGCTCGATGACCTCGGCGGGCGCCGGGAGGGTGGCGACGCCGTGAGACTGCTCGCGATGGGGGTGGATCACCGATCGGCGCCGGCCTCGGTTCGCGAGGCCCTGGCCTTCGACGGTCCGCGATGCGCCGAGGGACTCCAGGCCCTCAGCTCGGCGTTTCCGGGGATTGAGGCGGTAATACTGTCGACGTGCAACCGGGTGGAGCTTTATCTGGCTGGCGACCCGATGGCCGTTCCCGAGGCCGATGCGCTGGCCGCCGAGTTGATCCGGTTTCACGGAGTGGATGAGGACCTGATCGGCGGTCACCTGGTTAGCTATCACGACGAGGGGGCGGTCGGGCATTTGTTCCGGGTCTCGGCGAGCCTGGAGAGCCTGGTGCTGGGCGAGGGTCAGATTCTCGGGCAGGTGCGCGACGCCTACCGGACCGCGATCGACGCCGGGACGGTCGGGCCGATCTTCCACCATGTTTTCCAGGCGGCGCTCCGGGTAGGCAAGGCGGTCCGGACGCAGACCGGGATGGACCAGGGGAAGCTCTCGGTGGCGAGCGTCGCGGTGGACGTCGCGCGCGAGGTCTTCGACTCGTTCACCGACAAGACGGTGCTGGTCATCGGCGCCGGGAAGATGGGCGAGACGACGTTGCAGCATTTGAAGGGCCTGAACCCCGGGACGATCCTGGTCACGAACCGGAGCGCTGAACGGGCCGAGGCGGCGGCGGCGCGGTGGGGCGGGCGAGCTTACCCGTTCGACCGGCTCGGCCAGGCACTGGTCGAGGCCGACCTGGTCATCAGCACGACGGCAGCGAGCGAGCCGATCGTCACGCTGGAGCAATACCATCGGGTGCAGCGGGCGCGCCGGAATCGCCTTTCGTTGATCCTCGACATCGCGATTCCGCGCGACTTCGACCCGAGGATCGGCGACCTCGACCGGGTGATGCTGTATCACGTCGACGACCTTCGGGCGCAGGCGGAGCAGAACCGGATGCAGCGTCAGAAGGGGGTCGACCCCGCGCTCGCGATCATCGAGCGGGAGACGGCGGCCTGCTACGCGAGGCTTCGCCATCAGCACGACGCCGGGCACCTGCTCCGCGAGCTGGGCGACTGGTACGACGCGGCCCGACGTCGGGAGCTGGAGAAATTGTTCGCGGCGCGCCCGCACCTCTGCGCCGACGAATCCGACCGCGAGGCGATCACGCACGCGATGCTCCGGCTTCAGAACCAGTTCCTGCACCACCCGAGAGCGGCGGTGCGGTCGGCGGCGGCCGAGACGCCCGAGGCGCACCCCCACCCGCTGCTCGACTACGCCCGCCACCTCTTCGGCCTGGGCGACCGATCGCCGAAGTCGCTGAGGAAGATCTGAGCCGCGGGGCGAGCATCACCCACCGCGGGGCTACGGCGCCGCCTTCGGGGCGGCCGGGTCGCGGCCGTTCAGCTCGCGGAGGACGTCCTCGGTGATGTCGATCTGTGGAGCGACGTATAGAACCTGGAGGCTCGCCTCGCCCGCCGCCCCGTGCATCGATCGGACGACCACATCAAGGCCCTTCGTCCGGGCGACCTGGCCGATCGCCTGGCGGAGTTCTTCAAGGGCGTTCGTCGCCTGGCGCGGCCTCTTCGCGTACCAGGCCTGGATGACTTCAAGTTTGACCGAGCCGATCCGGACACCACCGGAACCCGCACTCTTCAGCGCGGCATCGGGCGCCTTCGCATCGGCGGACTTCGGATCGGCGGACTTCGTTGACGTGCCGGTCGGATCGAGCTTCTTCCTGGCGATCGCAAGCTCTCGGGCCCGGCTCAGGTAGGTCTCCCGGGCCTTGAGGTAAGCGGCCTCGGCGTCGGCCGAGGCCCTTGGATCGGCGGTCGTCGTGCTGGTCCGGTAAGCGAGGATCTCCTTGAGCGCGGCGGTCACGCTATCGTGCAGGAGCTTGACCTCCTCGTCGAGCAGGCCCACTTCCAGTTGCCGGATCTCCTTCTCGATCTCGGGGTCGGCGACCGCCTGCGCCGGGTTGACGATGTAGGTCGCTGCTCGGGATCCCGCGGCCGGCGGCGGGACCGTCGATCGAGCCCGACGGGGACGTTCCGCTTGCTGGGCGGTTGCCATCGCCCCGACGACCAGCCATCCGCCCGCCATCGCCAGAACTTTCATCCGTGTCAAAGAGATCATGCGGTTATCCTTTATCCACAGTCTTGTCGAGAACGCGATGGTCACTCCGGGCGTTCGGCGGCGCCGGTCGAGCAGAGGTCACCGCATTCCTGGATCTGGGCGTCGGCCATTCGGAATCCCTCGCGTGCGGTTGCGGCCGAGACCCCGGCGTTCACCGCCGCGGCGACCCCCACCAGCGCATTGAGCACGTCGTCGCCGATTCCGATGGCGCGGGCCTTCGCGATCCGGTTCCGGGTGCAGACCTGGCAGCCCCGGGTGATCGTCACCGCGAGGCCGATGAGGTGCTTCTCGCGATCGGTCAGCGCGGTCGTGTCGTGGGCCTGGTGCAGGTAGCTGACCACATGGGTATCGTCGTAGGGCATTGGGGATTTCTCCGTCTCCCGAGGTCAAGTCGCATCCGAACGGGCCATCGGGGCCGATCTCATTTTAACCGGACGCCCGCCCCGGCGGCGCGTTGGATTGCGGACTCCATCGACGGCCGAGCCTCGCGACAAGGACCT
>DAIDJI010000157.1 GCA_027451455.1 Planctomycetales bacterium
CCGATAGGCGTCGTCCCGAGGATGCAACCGGAGTCCCCCTCAACCCTGAAGTGATCCTCCCATCGATGCCGGCGCGGATTGAAGAGGTCGACAGCTTCACCCGTCCCTTCGTCGACGGCCTGGAGCCGATGGGCCTTGAACACGTTGCAAGCTCGGCAGGCCAACGCAAGGTTGGACAGCTCATCCGTCCCACCGCGCGACGAAGGAGTGATGTGCTCGACCTCGAAGGGGAAATTGAAGATCGCCTCGGGGGCGCGACAATACTCGCAACGATGATCGGCGCGCCTGGCGACCTCGGGGTACGAGGGATTCAAGGGGCGAGATCCCGTCGTATGGCAGCGGCCCGTTCGGTCGCAGCGCGAAGCTCAGCGTCGATCAGGCTCTCCAGTTCGGCCTGATCCTCAAGGGGCAGGGTCTCACTCGCGTCGCGGGCCGCCCGCCAGCGTGACATCAACTCCTCCAGCCGCTCGTGCTGTCGGGCGTTGAAGTACCGATCGGGGCCGAGGTTTCGCACGATGATCAGCGTGTCGGCTTCCTCGTCCGGGAGGCTCGCTGTCAGGGCATCCAGGGCCTCGCCGGCTGTCCGGCCCATCGCCTGGTTGCCCCCGGCGACGGCCCGGAAGGTTTGGTCCATGCCGTTGATATCTTTCAGCAAGGCGACCCTGGTCGACATCTCCGACCTCGCGGTTCGGGTGCGAGCCCCGCCCGGCCGGTTCGCGGTCGAAGGCAGGGACTCTCCTTGATTCGATCAGATACGCTGGGATCGAGCAATGCGGGATCGCCATCAGCGCAGGGATCACGATCCCCAGCAGTGAAGAAGGAGCGGGCCCGGGCGATGTTTAGCCGACCTGCGTGTCGAAACCGTGCTGCTTGCGGTGGACCGGTCCGTCGAATTTCTTCGACGACTTGAAAAGCTCGAACCGGCCATCGCCGGCCATGGCGAGACTCTGCTTCTCGATCGCGGCGCGCTCGGCCTCGGTCATCGGCTGGAACTCGCGGACGATTTTGAGGTTCTGGTCGAGAACCTTCTCCGAGTCGATCCCGGAGACCAGCGTCGAGATCGGCAGCGAGAGGACGTAACGAAGCGCCACCTCGACCGGGATGCCGGCCTTCGAGACGATGCTGCCGTTGCCGCCGAGACTCTTCATCGCCAGGACGCCGATATTGCGCGGGAGCAGAACCGGCAGAACCTGCTTCTGGAAGCTCCGGTAATGGACGTCCATGACGTTCAGGGGCATCTGGACGCTGGCCCAGTCGTAGGGCATGCCGAGTATCTTGAGGTGGATGATCGGGTCCTTGTGGCCGGTGAAGCCGAGGTAGCGCACCTTGCCCGCCTTCACCGCCTCGATTCCGGCGTGGACCGCCCCGTCCTCGGCGAAGCCCCAGTCGGGATCGTTGTCATAAACCATCTCGTGGAATTGCCAGAGGTCGATGTGATCGGTCTTGAAGCGTCGGAGGCTGTCTTCCAGGTTGGACCGGGCGTCCCTGGCCGTCCGGCCGCAGATCTTGGTCATCAGGAAGACCTTCTCGCGGCGCCCGCCCTCGGTCAGTGCCTTGCCCATTCGCTCCTCGGTCTCGCCGACGTGATCGTCCCAGCCGTTGTCCATGAAGGTGATCCCTTCATCGACGGCGCGCTGGATCAGCTTCAGGCTCCCGGCCTCCGACATCATCTTCGGGTTGGTGGCGGAGTGGCCGCCGAGGCAGATCCGGCTCACATTTTGGCCGGTCTTGCCGGGCGGTCGCGTCGGGATGCCGTCCGAGTTGACCTGGGCCTGGCCTGCCTGCTGGGCCGAGGCAGCCGTCATCAAGGCCGCAACGGCGCCGCGGCGGCGGAGACCTGGAGGAATTCGCGGCGGTTCGGGATCGGGCTGGTTATTGGATCGTTCTCCTCGGCAGCAACCCCGGGACACGACCGGCCCAAAATGGTACGCTCGATGGTCGGGCGGGTCCAGGGGCCGGATCCCGACCGCCCTGCATTCCCCGCGCCGGTTTGGCCGGCCTTCCCCGCGTTCCCTGCTTCGGGGCGAATCGCACGATGAAGACCACCCAGGTGACCCTTGATTACGGACGGACCGGGCTGACTGTCGAGCTTCCCGCCGATCGGATCGTCGGCCCGCTCGCCATCCGAGACGTCCCCCCGCTCGATAACCCTGAGCGCGCTATCGCCGAGGCCCTTGAGGCCCCCATCGGCACGCCGGCTCTGCGCGAGCTTGCGCGGGGTCGGTCCGACGCCTGCATCCTGGTCTGCGACATCACCCGCCCCGTCCCGAACCGGTCGATCCTCGAGCCGATGCTCCGCGTCCTGCATGAGGCCGGGCTCCCGCGCGAGAAGGTCCTCATCCTGGTCGCCACCGGGCTCCATCGCCCCAGCACCCCCGCCGAGAAGGAGGAAATGCTCGGCGCCGAGATCGCCTCGAGTTACCGGGTCGAGGACCATTACGGCACCCGCCTGGAGGAGCATACGCTCGTCGGGACGACCGATCGCGGCATCCCGGGCTGGATCGATACGCGGTATGTTCAGGCCGGGCTCAAGATCACGACCGGCCTGATCGAGCCGCACCTGATGGCGGGCTACTCGGGCGGTCGGAAGCTCATCTGCCCCGGCGTCGCCGCGCTGGAGACCGTCCGGCGGTGGCACGGGCCCGAACTGCTCGAACATCCGAACGCCGATTGCGGCATCCTCGAAGGCAACCCCGTCCACGAGGAAAACACGAAGATCGCCCGGATGGCCGGATGCGACTTCATCGTCAATGTCACGCTCGATAGCCACCGGCGGGTCACGTCGGTCGTCGCGGGCGAGATGGAAAAAGCCTTCCTCGAAGGCGTCCGGTTCATGGAGGGCGTCTGCAAGGCCGTCGTGCCCGAGCTGGTCGATGTGGTCGTCACCAGCGCCGCCGGCTACCCCCTCGACACGACGTTCTACCAGGCGATCAAGGGGCTCACCGGCTGCCTTCCGATCGTCAAGAAGGGGGGCACGATCATCCTCGCCGCCAGCCTCACCGAGGGGCTCGGCAGTCATGAGTTCCAGTCGGCGCTCCACGATCACGCGACGCTCGACGCCTTCATGCAGCGCATCCTGGGCAAGGATTACTTCGTGATGGACCAGTGGCAGGTTGAGGAGCTGGCGAAGGTCCGGCGGCGGGCGACGGTGAAGATCGTCTCCGACGGCCTGCCCGCCGACGTCCTCGCGGCTTGCCACGTCGACCCGGCGGCGAGCGTCGAGTCGGCGCTGGCCGAGGCGCTGGCGAAGTACGGGCCCGAGGCGAAGGTCGCCGTGATCCCGAAGGGTCCTTACGTCCTGCCCACCGTGGCCGCCTGAGCGACCCGCGCGGCACCGGGGGGGCGATCGGCAGAAGATCAGTAAGCGTCGCTGCTGATGACCTCGCCCCACGACCGCGTCGAGAGGGCCTGCCAGACGCCGATCCAGGCGCCGGGGGCCAGCGAATAGCCGTATGGGAAGCTGGAAGCCTGCGTGTACAGGTTCGGCGGGGCACCGTAACCGTTGGCCGCCACGTTCGGCCACGACTGGATCGAGTCCTTGATGAAGTGGACCGAACCATCGGCGAACGCACAGTTGACCCCGCCCGGGTGCATGCTCGAGGCCGCATACGGCAGCACTCCGGGGAAACTGTAATTGCTGCTGCTGTAGGGCCCCAGGTAGCGCTGGGGGTTGGGTGCGTACTGCGAGCAAATCCCGACGCCCGGCTCGCCGCCCGAACTCCAGAAGGTGAAGTAGATCGGCGAACCAAAATCGGTCGACGCCGCGGACGGCCAGAGGCCATTGGCCTTCTCGCTGAAGAGGATGGTGTTGCTGGTCCCGTCGGTGACGGCCGAGATGCGAGTATGGCTCTGGGGATAGATGATGCCGAAACAGGAGGCGTCGTTGGCCGCGGTGGCGACGCTCGCCGATGGATAGGCGACGTCGTTCAGTCCGCCGTACCAGGGTCCTTCCATGGATCCGTAGCTTGACAGATACTGATACCAGTTGCCCGGCGGCAGGGTGTAGCCGGCGATCAGGCCGATGCTCACCGGGAAGCCGTGCCAGTTGTCCGCGAGGTTCACCGGCGTCTGCACGGTCGAATCGCTCGGGCACCAGAGGGTGGAGATCCCGACGCCGTTGATCGTCAGGTTGGGCGGATCGGCGACCGAGAACGCCGTGTTCAACGCATTGAAGACCTGCTGCTGTTCCATCTGGCCGAGCATCCGGGCGAAGACGCTCATGTCGGACGACGAGCCGCCCGTCGAGCCATCCGAGGCGGGCGTCGTCAGCAGGCGGAACATCGCCTGCGGCGGGAACATCTGGTACTCGCTCTCGTAGTTCATCGCGGCGAGAGCGAGCTGCTTGAGGTTGTTGGTGCACTGGGCTCGGCGCGCGGCCTCGCGTGCCGCCTGCACGGCGGGAAGTAACAGAGCGATCAGTATCGCGATGATCGCGATCACCACGAGCAATTCAATCAGTGTGAAGCCGCGCTGCCGATGTCGGAGAGCGCCCGAATGAGGCGTGGTCATGATGGCGAATCCCCCCAGAAGGGCTCGGATCGGACGGTGATCTCGGACGCAGGGTGGGAGAGGGAGTTCTTCGGCGAGCCGAACGGTCCGATAGCCCGGTCGCCAGGCGCGAGCGCGGCGTGAGAGGCCGGCCCGCCGTCATGTCATCTCAACGCGATCGGCGGGCCCTCCCCAGCGATTTTGGAAGGATCTTCTCGTGATATTCCTTGCCGGTAACCTTTTCGTTGATCAGGTTCCGGAGCTTTCGCGGATTTTCCTTACCAGTCCGGACGTCCTCAACGGCTTTTTCGATCCGGGGATCTTTCAGCGGGTCGGCACCGGCGCCCGATCCGCAGCCCGATCCCAGGAGGGCGGCGAGCATGGTCCCAGCCAGCGAGACGGTCCACGTACGATGATGAGACGAGGTCCACATAATGAGACAGGACGTCGCGAGGCAACCAGAACTCACGCAACCTTCCGAGAAAAATCACGAATCGAACGTAATGTGCTTACTGGAAAGGGGTTATGGCGGACAGTCTTCGGGGCTCGGATGGGTCTGGTCGAGTGGACCAAGGATTTTGGCGGCCTCGTCGCGGAGGTCAAAAAGTACCGTGGAGACCAGCCGGGTCCAGCGCCGGGCGCGGTCCTCGTCGCCGGAGCGCTGGTAGGCGAGGGCCAGAATGAGGCGGTCCGTCTCACCGTCGCCGTTGCCGAGTCGAAGGGATTCCTCGGCGGCAGCGATGGCGCCCGAGAGGTCACCGGCTCGGTAGCAGGCCAGGGCGAGGACGCTCGGAAGTTCGCCTCGGCGAGGATACCGAGGGAGGGCATGGCGAACGAGACGTGCCGCTAGCCCTGGGTCACGAACCTCTGTCGCGGGGCAGATCGAGAGGAATCGCGCGAAGGTCGAGGTGAACTCCGGATCGTCCTCGGCCCGCCGGGCCACCTCGGAAAAGACCTCCCTGGCCTCTCGGTAAGCGGTGACGGCCTTGATTGATGAGCCCTCGCGACGATATTGATCGCCACGGGCGGCGTGGGCGATCGCCAGCGACTGCCGGAACGCGAGAAGGTCCGGACATTCGCGGACGAGCCCCTCGATCGCCTCGATCGCGCGGCCGAGCTGGTCTCGGGCGATCTCAGGATCAGGCGTGATGCTCGCCAGGTCGACCCGGGCGCAGGCGAGTTGATGGCGAGGATGGACGCCGGACGGGTCGATCGCGGCAAGGTCCTCGGCGACCCGGATCGCGCGTCGTGTGATCCGAAGGCGTTCGGCCGAATCGCCCGACGGCTCTCCGAGCAGGCGGCCCAACTGAAGGAGCGTCGCCAGCAGGGTTCGACGGCAGAGGACCAGGTCGGGATAGGACGAGGCGAGCGCCTCCGCTCGCTCGACCAGCCGGCGGACCTGTTCCATCGCCTCGGCCCGATGGCCGGTCCGCGCCCGGATCATCGTCCGGACGAGGCTTGCATCGACGACGTCCACTTGATACGGAGGGAGATCCGGGTAGTCGCGGGCGAGTTGCTCGAAATGCGAGAGCGCCTGGCCGATCGTGGATTCCGCCGCGTCGTCCCGGCCGAGCTGGTCGAGTGCCTGCGCCAGGTGGATTCCCAAGTGGCCGGTTCGGTGGGAGAGGTCCTGGCGCGAGACTGTCCCGGCGGGGAGCCGGCCAGCGATCGCCAGCGATTCGGTGAGGACCCGCGCGGCCTCGTCAAACTGGCGGTTGTCGGCCAGAATGCAGCCCAGTTCTTCCAGCACCCGCATTCGGGCACCCAGGCCCTGTGGGCCTGACCGACCGGGGAGGTCGCGCTCCAGGTCGTCAAGGGCGGTCAGGGCGCCTCGGCCGAGCCGGAGCGCCTCGATCGCCCGGCCGATCGATTGATACTGAATCCCCAGCTTCGCCCGTGCGAGGGCCATCGAGGTCCGATACGTCGGCTCCGTCGGCCGACGCTGAACCAGCTCCGCATAGGCGTCCGCGGCGCCCTCAATCGCATGGTTGGCCGGCTCCCAGAGCCTTTGTTCGGAGAGAACGGCGCCGAGGTTCGAGTAGGCGTCGCCGAGCTCTTCCAGGTAGTCGAGGCGGTCGGGCTCGCGCGAGCAAAGCGCTTTCAGGATACGAACGGGTCGATCGAGCAGCTCGGGATCGCGGTCCGGGCGACCGAGGCGGAGCCGGATCCAGGCCATCCGCCCGAGGGCCCTTGCTCGATCGACCTCGATCGAGGGATCACCATCGTCATCCGCGAGAGACTCGTAGAACGTCAGGGCTTTCTCCAGAAACTCGCGCTGGACTCCGGTCAACATCGGCTGGTCGTACAGCCAGCGCTCGGCGACGCGTGTGTACATATCGTCGACAGCCCGCCGTGCCTGCCGTGATCGCTCCTGAGCGATCCGGCGTTGGGCGCGGGCCTCGTCGCGCTCTCGGGCGATCATCCGGTTGCTCGCGACCAGGCCGATCACACCGGAGGCGGCCAGAAGAATGACGGCGGCTCCGAGACCGGCGCTGAGGGGCTCGCGGCGGACCCACCGCGTGACTCGCTCGATACTTCGCATGGGTCGGGCGGAGATCGGCTCGCCGGCCAGCCAGCGTTCGAGGTCGTCGGCCATCGCGGCAGCCGACGGGTACCGGCGATCGGGTTCCTTGCGCAGGCAGGTCAGGCAGATCGTCTGGAGGTCGCGGTCGATCGCTCCTCCGGGGCGTGAGGGGGGCTCGGGCTCTCGGATCCGGACCAGCTCGATGGTCTCCAGAATCGAATCGCCGCGGAACGGCGGCCGGCCGGCCAGAAGGGCGTAGAGCACGGCCCCCAGGCCGTAGACATCGGTGGCCGTCGTGAGGGCGCCGGGGCGCCTCGACGTCTGCTCGGGAGCCATGTAACTCGGCGTGCCGAGGACCAGGCCCGTCCGGGTCCCCTCGGATGAATCAGGCCCGAGCCGCTTCGCCAGGCCGAAGTCGGCAACGTGCGGCCGGCCCTCATGGTCGATCAGGATATTGGAGGGTTTGAGGTCGCGGTGGAGGATGCCCCGCTGATGCGCATGGTGGACGGCCCTCGCCACATCGACCATCATCCGGGCCACCCCCCGGGGATCGCGCGGGGTGAACGGTGAACGATCGAGACCGCCCCCTTCGATCAGCTTCATCGCATAGAAACCGTGTCCTCGATGCTCGCCGACCTCGAAGATCGGGACGATGTTCGGGTGGTCGAGTTGTGCGATCGCACCCGCCTCGTCGCGGAACCGGCGATGATCCTCCTCGCCCGCCAGCTCGCCGCCGAGGATCATCTTGAGGGCCACCAGCCGATCGAGAGCCTTGTGCCGGGCCCGGTAGACGATCCCCATCCCGCCGCGCGCGATGGTTCCCAGTACGACATACGGGCCGAAGTCGGTTCCCTCGGCGAGGGTTTCGCCGGGCGCGGGAAGCCTCGGAGCCGACGAGCCGAGTCGATGGAATCGCTCCTCGCCGTCGAGGAAGCCCGCGAGGTCATCAGCGAGATCGGGATGACTGGCTAACCAGGCGCGTTGGTCGGGCGCCTGCCCGTCGTCGACCGCCTTGAGGTAGGCGGCCAGAACCGCAACGATCTGGGCCTCACGATCAAAATCGGGTTCGGCTGGCGTGTTCGGATCAGGCCGTCTCATCCATCAGCCTCCGAAGCGACTTCATCCCGCGATAGAGCAGGCCCGTTACGGATTCCAGCCCCCGGCCCATCCGCTCGGCGACATCGGCCACGGAAAGCCCTTGCAAGTAGCGTAGCTCCAGCGCGGAGCGCTGGTCGTCCGGAAGTTGCCGGAGCGCCGAGGCGAGTCGGACGGTCTGCTCGGCCCGCATCGCCTGCTCGCTCGGCGCCGATTGCTCGGCGGCCAGGAACGCCTCCAGGCGAGCCGACGACTGGTCGAGCGAAGCCTCGATCGACCGGATCCTGTCACCCCGGCGGCGACGGTTGACCCTCGTCGCGTCGGCGAGGATCCGGGCCAGGATCGTCCGGAGCCAGGCGCGCAGCTCGACATCGGTCGTGCCACGGAACTGCTCCTGCTTCTCGTGAGCCTTGAGCAAGGTCAGTTGGACGGCGTCGGAGGCGTCGAGCTGCCCGCGCAGGCCGGTCGGGATGTGCGACCTCGCCAGCAGCCGGAGATAGTCGCGATAGTCCTCCAGGGATCCAGGCCCCTGCGGGGATTCCGATGGCACCGCGTCCCTCCTCTCGCCGGGCGTCCGGGGCGTTGCCGTCGTCGCTTGCCTGGTGAAATTATCACGTCCCCCGTCGACGGCCGCAAGCCGGGCCGACGCTCGCCGGGACTTGCCTTCGGCGATCCAAATCGCCAACATCGATCACGGCCGATCCTCCCCACGGCCCTCGGAGATTTCGACCCATCCGACCAAGTGCCTGTCCAGAGGGCCCGACCCCGATGAGAATGCTTTCTCCTCTTCTGATCCTGCTGGCCGCCGTATCGACGACCGCGGCCGAATATCCGGCTCCGACCCCTGGCGACCACGTGATTCACGATTTTCGGTTCGCCTCGGGTGAGACGATGCCTGAGCTGAGAATCCATTATCGGACGATTGGGACACCCAGGCGAGACAGGGACGGGACCGTTCGCAACGCAGTCCTGATCCTCCACGGGACGACCGGGAACGGCGCCAACTTCCTTCGGCCCGAGTTCGCTGGCGAGCTCTTTGGCGAGGGCCAACCGCTCGACGCCCGCCATTTTTTCCTGATCTTGCCCGATGGGATTGGCCACGGAGAATCCAGCAAGCCCAGCGATGGCCTGCACGCCCGGTTCCCGCAATACGGCTATCGCGACATGATCGAGGCGCAGTACCGAATGCTGACCGATGGTCTGAAGGTC
>DAIDJI010000158.1 GCA_027451455.1 Planctomycetales bacterium
CTCCTTCCCCGCGGCGACCAATGCCCGACCCTTTTGGGGAGGGGGCTTTCAGATCGGTCTCTACTCCGAGCTCAATGAGAACTGGAATCTTGGCTTCTCTTACAAGAGCCCGATCTGGCAGGAGCGCTGGAACTTCAATGCGAGTTACCCCCTGGGACGGGCGCCCCGGGAGATCGGAGTTTCGGCGAGCCTGCCCGAGATCCTTTCCTGGGGCCTTGCGTACAAGGGGCTTCCCCGGACGTTGATCGCCCTCGACCTCCGCTATATCGACTATGCTAACACCTCTCTCTTCGGTACGAGTGCCCTCAACGGTGGCCTGGGCTGGCAGAGCGTCTTCGCGGTGGCGCTGGGGACCCAGTACCAGGCGACCGATCGCTTCACGATCCGCGGCGGTTACCTTTACAACACCAACCCGATCCACCAGGAGGCGACGCTGTTCAACGTCCAGGCACCTGGGATCATCACCAATACGTTGTCGCTCGGTGCCTCGTACGACCTGACCGAGGACGTCACGTTCTCGATGTCGTGGGTACACGGGTTCCGCAACGCGATCGAGGGGCCGGTTCTCCAGATCCCGAATTCGACGGTCCGGCTCGATGCGCAGGTCGACACGCTCTGGGCAGGTGTGAATATCAAGTTCGGCCGGTCGCGGCGAAGTGGGCAGGTGCCGACCTCGTCGCCGACGATGGGAGGGGCGGTCGTGGGTGGCGACGCGGGTTCCTTCGAGATCCCGCAACCGTCGTCGACGAGTCTGTCCGGGCCGACCTCCACGGGTGGGCCGTTACCGCCACTGCCACCGGACGGGATTCCGAGCGTCGAGGCGTCGACGGGGGCGGAATCGGTCGGACCGGCGACGAGCGACGGATTATTTCCCTCGCTTTGATTGAGGATGAGGTGAACGTCGGCGGCCCATCATCGACGGGTCGGTCCGGCCGATACGGATCAGGCCAGGATCGGCCGGACGACCTTTCCGGCGACGTCAGTGAGCCGGAAATCTCGGCCCTGGGAGCGGAAGGTGAGCCGGGTGTGGTCGATCCCGAAGAGGGCCAGGATCGTTGCGTGCAGGTCGTGGACGTGGACCACGTCGTGGACGGCCGAGTAGCCGAACTCGTCGGTGGCGCCGAAGGTCATTCCGGGCTTGATGCCGCCTCCGGCCATCCAGATCGAGAAGCCCTTGATGTGGTGGTCGCGGCCGTTGCCCTGGGCCATCGGAGTCCGGCCGAACTCGCCACCCCAGATGACCAGGGTCTCGTCGAGCATCCCCCGCTGTTTCAAATCCTTCACGAGAGCGGCCGAGGCCTGATCGACCTCGCGAGCCGTCCCGGCGACGTGTTCCTTGATGGCGCCGTGGTGGTCCCAGTCGCGGTGATAGAGCTGGATGAAGCGGACGCCCCGCTCGGCCAGCCGTCGGGCGAGCAGGCAGTTGGCCGCGAACGTTCCGTCGCCGCCGTCAGTTCCGTACAGCTCACGGACGTGCCTCGGCTCGGCCGAGACGTCGATCAGCTCGGGGACGCTCGTCTGCATCCGGAACGCCGTTTCGTAGGCTGAGATGCGCGTGGCGATCTCGGGGTCGGCCGAACGCTCTTCCTCGATCTGGTTGAGCCGCTGGACCGCGTCGACGATTTCGCGCTGGCGGTCGCTGGTTGTCCCCTTCGGATTTCCCAGGTAGAGCACAGGGTCGCCCTTGGAGTAGAACCGGACGCCCTGGAATCGGCTCGGGAGGAAGCCGCTGTGCCACTGTCGGGTGGAGATCGGTTGCGCCTGACCGAATCGGCCGGTGGAGGTCAGCACGACGAAGCCGGGAAGGTCGCGGCTCTCGCTCCCAAGTCCGTAGGTCAGCCAGGATCCCATTGCCGGCCGCCCCGAGATCGTCGTCCCGGTATTCATGAACGTGTGCGCGGGATCGTGGTTGATCGCCTCGGTCACCATCGATCGGACGATGCAGATGTCATCGGCGATCCCGGCGACGTGCGGGAAGATCGCGCTGATTTCCTGTCCGCTGGCACCGTAACGGTGGAACGCGTGCTGGGGCGCGAAGCAGACGAGTTTTTGCCCCTGCAACTGCGCGATCGGCATCCCCTTGGTGAAGGACTCGGGCATCGGCTGGCCGTGCATCCGGGCCAGTTCGGGCTTGTGGTCGAACGTTTCCAGGTGCGACGGCCCGCCGGCCATGTACAGGTAGATGATCCGCTTCGCCCTCGGCGCAAAGTGGGGCAGGCCGAGCGTGTTGACGGATCGACCGTGTGTCGGCGTGGCCTCGGCTCCCCTCAACAGGTTCGGATCGAGCAGCGAGGCGAGCGCCAGCGTGCCGATGCCGGTCGAGGATCGGCCGAGGAAGGCGCGGCGATGGATACGGGCCTGGGTCTCGTCGAGCATCGTCGTTCCTCTCGATCCTGGCGGGGTTCGGGTCGATCCGATCAGGGCCGGGTGATCGTCTCGTGCAGGTTCAGGATGGCGCGGGCGGCCGAGGTCCAGGCGGCCAGCTCGGCGGCGTCGAGGCCGGGCGGGACGGGTGTCTCGCCGATGCCGATCAGCTCGCGAGCCGAGGCGGGATCCTCGCGATACTGGCGTTCGTGCTTCGCGACCAGATCGAGCAGGATCGCCGATTCCTCGGCGGCGGGTGGCCGGCTGAGTGCCAGACGGAAGGCGCGATCGAGCCGGGAGGCGGGGTCGGTGCCGGCCTCGGCGATCAGCCGGGCGGCCAGCACCCGGGCTGCCTCCACGTAGGTGGGATCGTTGAGCAGGACCAGGGCCTGTAACGGCGTGTTGGACCTCGGCCGCTGGACGACGCACTCCTCTCGGGTCGAGGCGTCGAAGGCCAGCAGGCTTGGGTGAAGGAACGTTCGCTGCCAGTAGGTATAAAGGCCGCGGCGATACTGGTTCGTCCCGTGGTCGGGGTGATACTCGCGCCTTGGGAAGTTGAGGAACGACCAGTAGCCGGCCGGCTGGTAGGGCTTGACGCTCGGTCCGCCGATGGGTTCGGCAAGCCGTCCGCTGATGGCCAGGGCGTTGTCGCGGACGAATTCGGCGTCGAGCCGGAAGGCGTTCTGGCGAGAGAGCCAGCGATTGGCCGGGTCGAGCCGCCGGTCGAGCTCGCGCGGGCGGGACGAACGTCGATAAGCCTCGGACATCACGATTCGCTTCACGGTCGCCTTGACGTCCCATCCCCCGTCGACAAACTCGGCGGCCAGCCAGTCGAGCAATTCGGGGTGGGTCGGCCAGGCGCCCTGAGCGCCGAAGTCGTCGAGGGTCGTGACGATCCCCTGGCCGAAGGCGAGCTTCCAGAGCCGGTTGACCATCACCCGGGCAACCAGCGGATTCCGGCCGGATACCAGCCAACGGGCCAGGTCGAGCCGGTTGGCGCGCCGGCCGGAGACCTCCATCGGCGGCAACGAGGCCGGCACCGTCGGCGCGATGATCGGTCCCGAGTCGTCCAGCCAGTTGCCGCGCGGGAGCAGGCGGACCGTTCGGGGCTCCATCGCGGTTGTCACCAGCGTCGCCGGGATCCGCGTTTCGGTTTCCCGGATCTGGCGTTCCAGCTCGGCTCGATCCTTCTTCTGGTCGGGTGTTGGATTCTTGATCGCGGCGAGCGGGGCGAGTCGGTCCTGGAGCGTCTTCAGGGCCGTCGATTCCTCGGGCGTCGGGAAGCGGGTCTCCTGCTGGGCGCCGACGATCGTTTCCTTGATATCGGCGAAGAACGCCTCAAGGCCGTAGAACTCCCGGGTCGTGAACGGATCATACTTGTGGTCGTGGCACTCGGCGCACCCCATCGTGACGCCCATCCAGACCGACGAGACGTTCCGAACCCGGTCGGCGGCATACTTGGCGATGTATTCCTTCGGCTGGGCTCCGCCTTCCTGGGTCGTTTGAAGGAGCCGGTTGTAGCCCGAGCCGACGCGAGACTCATCCGTCGGCCGTTCGATCAGATCACCGGCAAGCTGCTCGATGGTGAACTGGTCGAAGGGCCGGTTCGTATTGAAGGCGCGGATCACGTAGTCGCGGAACATCCAGATATCCACGTGATTGTCGCTATGATACCCCTGGGTGTCGGCAAAGCGGACGAGGTCGAGCCAGAAGACGGCCATCCGCTCGCCGTAATGGGGCGAGCTGAGCAGGCGGTCGACCTGTCGCTCGTAGGCGTCGGGCCGGGGATCGCGTGCGAAGGCCTCGACGTCTTCCGGGGTCGGCGGCAGGCCGGTCAGGTCGAGCGAGAGGCGGCGGATGAGAGTCGGGCGGTCGGCCTCGGGCGCGGGCGTGAGCCCGGCGGCCTGGATCCGCTGGTCCAGAAATCGATCGATGATCCCGGGGGCGTCGGCCTCAGGTGGTCTCGGCTGGGCGACCGGCTGGAACGACCAGTGCCCTTTCCACGGGGCCCCCTGCTCGATCCATCGGCGGACGATCTCGACCTGCGCGGGTGCCAGACGCTTTCCGGCCTTCGGCGGGGGCATGACGGAATCGGGATCATCGGAGGTGATCCGGAGCCAGAGCTCGCTTGCGTCGAGCTTGCCGGGGGCGACGATCGCCGTCCCGTCGTCCGATCGGAAGAGGCCCTCGCGGGCGTCGAGCCGGAGGTCGGCCTTGCGCTTGCCGGCATCGGGACCGTGACACTGGTAGCACGATTCGGAGAGGATCGGGCGGATCTCCCGGTTGAAATCGATCTCGGGACCGGCCGCGAGCGCCGTCGTCCGGAATACCCAGGCCGCCGCGATAACGGCGCATCGACGTGCGAGGGATCGCTCGGTTCTCATCGACGGGGGTCCTGGTGGCTGGAGTTGTCCGGGTCCAGGGCGGGCAAGGCCGGGGGTGGTTCCATCCTGACCCAGGATATCGCGGGATTGTGATTGTTTCCAATGGCCGATCGGCGGAGAATCCGGGACACATCTCTCCGGGCACGCAACGGGACGGGCCCGGGTCCTCCACGACGGGGAGCGATCAGCCGATGACCAGGGCGACGGATCGGATCGAGTCGAGAACGGGCTCCGAATACAGTTACCGCGACCGCCTGCTGCTGGTCAGCCGCGGCAGCCCCCTGCCCGCGGGAGCGACCACCACGCCTCTCGGCGTCAACTTCGTTCTCCTCTGCCGACACGGAACCGACGTTACCCTGATTCTCTCCGAGCCCTGCAACACCGAGATCCACGCTGAGATCCCGCTCGACCCGAGCGTGAACCGGACCGGCGATCACTGGCACGTTCGCGTTGACGGGCTCCCGGAGGAGTTTTGCTACGGGTTTCGCGTGGATGGTCCCCGAGGCAACGGCCACCGATACGATCCCTCGGTGATCCTCCATGATCCTTACACGCGCGCCCTTTCGTGCGGGCGCCCGTGGGGAACCGGCGACGGCCTCCCACGCCGGAGCCTGATGGTCGAATCGCTGATCGATGGCGAGCGAGGCGTTAAACCCCGCACGCCCCTGGAAGATACGATCATCTACGAGCTTCACGTCCGCGGCTTCACCATCCATGCGGATGTCCGACATCCCGGCACCTTCCGCGGACTCGCCGAGAAGATCGACTATCTGAAGGATCTGGGCGTTACCGCGGTCGAGCTTCTGCCGATCGACGAGTTCGACGAGGAGGATTGCCGATTCGTCAACCCGTTCACCGGAGAGCGGCTGCGTAACTACTGGGGTTACAGCCCGATCGCCTTCGGGGCGCCGAAGGCGGCCTATTCTTCCAATCCCGAGCGCGCTGCTCCCCTGCACGAACTCGTCGAGGTCGTTGAGCGGTTCCACACCGAGGGGCTGGAAATCTATCTCGACGTCGTCTTCAACCACACCGCCGAGGGAGGCGACGACGGGCCGACCTATAACTTTCGGGGTGTCGACAACACGCTGTATTACATGCTCGACGACCACGGGAACTACCTGAACTATAGCGGATGCGGCAACACGTTCAGTAGCGACCACCCGATCGTGCGCAACTACCTGCTCGATTGCCTGCGAAGCTGGGTCGCCGACGCGGGCGTCGATGGTTTCCGCTTCGATCTGGCCTCGGTGCTCGGGCGCGATGCGCGGGGCCGCGTTCTGGTCGAGCCGCCGGTGATCCGGCGGATCTCCGAGGATTCCCTGCTCCGCGACACCAAGCTGATCGCCGAACCCTGGGACGCGGCGGGCCTGTATCAGGTCGGGACGTTCCCCGGCGAGAGCCGGTGGTCGGACTGGAACGGCCGGTTCCGCGACGATGTCCGCCGCTTCTGGCGCGGCGACCCGGGAATGACCACGGCGCTGGCGACCCGGCTTTGCGGGAGCGACGACCTCTACGCCGGTCGAGGCCCGCTCCACTCGATCAACTTCATTTCTTGCCACGACGGCTTCACCCTGGCCGACCTCGTCTCCTACAACGAGAAGCACAACGAGGCCAATGGCGAGGGGAATCACGACGGCGGCAACGACAACAATAGCTGGAACTGCGGCGCTGAGGGCCCGACCGACGACCCGATCGTCAACCGCCTCCGCGCCCGGCAGGTTCGGAACCTGATGGCGACACTCCTGCTCAGCCAGGGCGTCCCGATGATCCTGGCTGGCGACGAATTTCTTCGTACCCAGGGCGGCAACAACAATGCCTGGTGCCAGGATAACCCGGTGAGCTGGGTCGACTGGAGACTCCTCGAAAGCGAGGCGGGTTTCCACCGGTTCACCCGGATGATGATCGCGATCCGGAAGGCGCACCCGGTTCTTCGCCGTCGGACGTTCTTCCACGGCGATCGGACGGGCCACCCGCCCGAGATCCTCTGGCACGGTATCGAGCCGTCCCAGCCCGACTTCGGTCACGAGAGCCACGCGATCGCCTTCGCCCTCGACGGACGAGGCACCGACCGCCCGGGCGTGGTCGACCGCGATCTCTACGTCGCGTTCAACGCGTGGAGCCGGCCCCTCGACTTCCGAATTCCCGCGGCCCCGACCGGCCGGACCTGGCGGCTCGCCGTCGATACCGCCCAGCCTTCCCCCGAAGATATCTTCGAGCCCGACACCGGCCCGCGCATCGAGGTCGGCCGGATTTACCGGGTCGAGTCGCACGCGATGATCGTGCTGGTCTCCGAGGAGGCGTGAACCCACCAATGCCAATGGGCCGCCCTGGAAACTCCAGGACGGCCCATCGCTTGGCAACTCAAGCTCCCCGACAAGGACTCGAACCTTGAACCTAGCGGTTAACAGCCGCTCGCTCTACCGATTGAGCTATCGGGGATTCGACCCCTAGAGCATACTCGGAGGATCGAGCCGACTCAAGGCGAGTCGGCCGATTCCTCTCGAAGATGCTGCAGGGGTCCTCGAAATCGGGTCCCAATCCGCCGGCGGGAGGGTTCCAAATTGGCGGCCGTGCCGGCGGCCCGTTGGGCCGACCCTCGTCGCACGACGGACGGATTACTCCTTGGTTCCCGACTTCTCGTGCTGCTCAATGGCCTTTTCGAGGATTCCGACAATCAGCGCATTCAGCGATGCCTTGTCCTCTTTGGCCCAGCTTGCCAACTGCTCATGGAGCACGGGAGGCATGCGGATCTGGAAGTGTACCACTGTCTCAGGCATGGAACATCTCCTCGGTACGACACAGGCACCCGCAACAGGAAGCATCCAGACGGGTAACAAGCCCACTTCGGAATTCTACACGGCGAATCGGGGCATGCATTGGTATTCTATCCGAATTCGGTCGCCGCTTTGCACCTATTTCTCCGAATTCACTCAACTTATCCAACGATTTTTCGCGTGCGATGAGCCATGTCCATTCGCATAAATCCCCGGAGACAGCCGAGCATCCCTGGATGGTCGGATCGAGGAGGCGATTTCGTTTTCAGGAGATTCTCCGCCCCTCCCCGGTGTCCGCCATCGGCCGCGAAGCCCTCGGATATCGGTACGAATGACCACAACATCGACCAAACGATGAGCTCGGAGTTTCCATGGATAATACGGCAATCCCGGCCGGCCCCGACACAATGGCTGCATTCCCCCATGCCGATGCGCTCATCCGCCAGTTTGTCGGGCACTGGGGTCTGATGGCCCGCTCGTGGGGGATCAATTCGTCGATGGGAGAGCTGTTCGCGCTCCTGTATATCACCGGAAGTGACTGGACTGCCGAGGACTTGCGTCGTTCGCTCGGAGTATCACGCGGGAATGTGAGTATGAATCTTCGTGAGCTGCTCGCCTGGGGCGTGGTCCACAAGGTGCATCGTCCGGGAGAGCGTCGCGAGCTGTTTCGGGCCGAGACCGAGGTCTGGACCCTCTTCCGCAAGATTCTCCGCGAACGCAAGCGACGGGAGTTGGAGCCGAGCTTGCTTGTGCTGGAGTCCACATCAAGGATGGCGGAGGGGCAAGAGGAGCTGCGTGGAATCGCCGAACGCATCGAATCCCTTCGGCGGTTCTTTCGGGCGATCGACACTCTGGCCGATCAGGTCCTTTCCATGCCGGCGGGCGACCTGGCCGAAATCGGCCACCTGTTCCGCGACGAGAAGGGGTTGTCGCCGGGGGATGAGGGGTTCTGAGCGGTAACTGCGGGGAATTGTCGGGAGGTGGGCAGGGAAAACGGGCAGGGACATGGAAGCGAGGCATCGATTCGACTAAACTAGTCGGAAATGGGAGCCGGGGCCGTTCCTGGCCCCGCCGGAGCCTACGCCGGCCGCTCCCCTGTTGATCCCGGCCACCACGCCTCGCGGCCGGGATCGGATCCGACAGATCGGCGAACCCATTGCGGAGCTCCTCCATGAGCGTTGCGTCGTCGAATGACTATCATCCCGGCCTGGAAGGCGTCATCGCCAGTGAGACGGCGATCGCCAACATCGAGGGGACCGATGGCGCTGGAGGACTGGAGTACCGAGGTTATCGGATCGAGGACCTCGCGGATCATGTCTCTTACGAGGAAACGGCGTTCCTGCTCCTGCACGGCGACCTTCCCAGTCGCGAGCAGCTCCGGGAGTTCGACGCCCGGCTGAGGAAGGCCCGGGTGCTGCCGGAGCCGCTGGTCACCCTGCTGAGGGAGATTCCGGCGCATATCCATCCGATGGACGTCCTGCGGACATCGGTGAGTGTTCTGGCGCACTTCGACCCGGACGTCAACGCCGCCCCGACGGACCATGCCGCCAACGTCCGCAAGGCCGAGCGAATGGTGGCTCAGATGGCGACCGCGGTGGCCTACCGCCGCCGGATCAGTCAGGGCCTGCCGCTGGTCGCTCCCCGCGACGATCTGGACCACTCGGCCAATTTCCTTCACATGGTCAGCGGCAAGGCGCCCTCGAAGACGATGCGCGACGCCTTCGACCTCTCGCTGGTCCTTTACACCGAGCACGAGCTGAACGCCTCGACCTTCTCGGCC
>DAIDJI010000159.1 GCA_027451455.1 Planctomycetales bacterium
GCAAGCTGCGTCAACTTCGTCGGCGTTGACCTGAACACGGCGAGCGTCTCGCTGCTCCGGCACGTCTCGGGGTTGAACCAGTTGACGGCCCGCCGGATCTTCGATTACCGAAAGGACCACGGACCGTTCGCTCGTCGCGAGCAGTTGATGCAAGTCGAAGGTGTCGGTCCCGCGACCTTCACCCAGGCGGCCGGTTTCCTCAAGGTGACCGACGGTGAGGATCCGCTCGATCGAACATGGATCCACCCTGAGAGCTACGAGACCGCGACCCGACTGCTCGAACGATTCGGATATGCGACCGACGTGGTCCGCGACAAGACCCGACTCCCCGAGCTTCAGGCCAAACTCGCCGAGACCGACATCGCCGCGCTCGCGGCCGAACTTGGCCTGGGCGAGTTCACCCTCCGCGACATCATCGAAGCTCTGGGACGCCCCGAACGCGACCCCCGCGACGACCTGCCGAAGCCCATCTTCAAGAAGGGCGTTCTCAAGCTTGAAGACCTCGCTGCTGGGATGGAGCTGAAGGGGACGGTGCTCAACGTCGTCGACTTTGGGGCGTTTGTTGACATCGGCCTGAAGGACTCGGGACTCGTCCACATCAGCCAGCTCGCGAATCGATACGTCAAGAGCCCCCACGATGTGGTGAGCGTCGGCGACGTGGTGACCGTCTGGGTCATGGGAGTTGACCAGGAACGGAAGCGCGTTTCGCTGACGATGGTCAAGCCGGGGACCGAGCGAAACCGGGGTCCGCAAGGCGGGGGTGGTCGTCGCGGCGGTGAGCCCCGCGATCCAAACCGAGAGCAAGCCCGTGGTCAGGGCCGTCGGGGCGGCGGTCGCGGGCCCCGCCCGCCCGGCTCGGCGTTGACCTCTCCACCGGTGGGCGCTCCGCCCGTATCCACCTTGGCCGAGGCGCCCGCGCGCCGGCCCGATCGAGGCCCGTCGCCCAGTGGTCCTCGCGGTCACGACTCTGCGCCCGGACGGACGGGACACGGCCGACCCTCCGGTCCCAGAGGCGGCTCCTACGGGCAAGGTGGCGGCGGCCCCCAACGCGGCGATCGCGATCGAGGTCCGACCCCACGGCCGGCTCCCCGACCCTCGCGTCCCAGCGCCCCGCCGGCTCCCCTTTCCAAGGACGCGCTGGCGGGCAACGTCCCACTTCGGACCTTCGGACAGCTCAAGCAACTCTGGGAAGCTCGGACCGAGGGGCCCGAATCCCCGGCGACCTCCGAGACACCGCCCTCCAACGAACAAACCCATCCTACTCAGAATCCCGAGATTCTCGGACACCAGGGCGAGGAAGCTCCCCCGGGCGCTGAGTAATTCGAGATGGAGAGCGATCGAGAATGCCCATTCGCTCTCCAATCCGCTGGTGAGGAAAACGGCCACCGCCCCGGGTCGTCCGTCGACCCGGGCGCGGGGGGTCCGTCATTGTGGGCGGCCAACCAGGCCTCGGCCTGCGATCACAAGACTCTGGCCAATCGGCCCCGGGCGATTCCTCGACTTGGGCGATTTGCGGCCGGCTACTATAATTGAGAGGGATCTTCCATCCCGAGTGTTGCCTTGACCATGCCGAGGAGCCGGTCGCCGATGGGGCGAACCGCCCGATTCGTAAACGTTCAGGGACCCCATTGATGGGTATATTCGCCTGGCGTAATCTCCTGACCCGCCCGATCCGGACCGTGCTCGCTCTGGTCGGACTCTCGATCCCGGTGCTTGGGGTCCTCGGTCTCTTCACCCTCTCCAACAGCCTGCGTGACCTGGTCGGCGACACGCTCGGCGGGATCGAAGGCGTGATCGTCCTGAACGACAACGCGATTAGCCCGGTGCTAAGCAACGTCCCAGCCTCGCTGGCTGACGACCTCCGGAAGATGCCGGGCATTCACGCGGTCGCCCCCGAGGTCTGGGGCGTTGCGCCCCCGGTTGAGGGCCAGGGGATGATCGCGGGAATGGTCAAGGGGAAGGCGATGTCGATCCTCGACCAGCCGGTAATCGCCGGGCAGGAGATCGCCTCTCACCAGGGCCTTCACAGCGCCATCTTTCCGAAGGCCCTGCGCGATCACGGCGAGGGGCGGTTCCTTCAGCCAGGCGACGAGGGGAAGCCGAACATTGTCATTAGCCGGAAGATCGTCCGAGAGTACCCTGGCACCGACGGACAGCCGAGAAAGGTGGGCGACTCGCTCAAGATTGGCGGCAAGCCGTTCCAGATCGTCGGGATTTACGAGACGGGATCGATGCTCCTTGACGTCGTGATCGTGATGGACATCATCACCGCCCGACAGGTCCTGTACCGACCCGAGGGGTCGCTCTCGTGCATCTATGTCGAGGGGAAGGATCCGGCCCGAAACGAGGCGCTGATCGCCGGGATCGAGAAATCCCACCCTGGCTTTGACGCACGGAGCATGGGCGAGGCCCAGGCGAGCTTCGGCACCCTGATGGGACAGATTGATAAGTTCCTGCTCATGACCGTCAGCCTGGCCCTGCTGGTCGGGGTGGTCGGGATCGTCAACACGATGCTGATGAGCACGACCGAGCGGTTCGCCGAGTTCGGCGTGCTGCGGACCAACGGCTGGTCGCAGGGGAACATTCTGGCCCTGGTGACCCTGGAGAGTGCCTTTCTGGGGATTCTGGCTGGCCTGGTGGGCTGCCTCCTGGCCTGGGGCGGCGCGATGGTCGCCAACCACTTCCTCGCCGGTGGCGGGCTCCAACTGGGGATGCCGCCGTCGCTCTGGGGGATTGGGATCGGCCTTTCGCTGGCGACCGGAACGCTGGGCGGGCTTTACCCGGCCTGGCGTGCCGCCCGGCTTGTCCCGATGGAAGCGATCCGTCTCGGCTCGCATTGATGTGGATGGATCGAGACGATAATGGACGTCGACTCGTGGAGGAAGCCACCGATGGCAAGAGAATACGTCCGGCCGGAATCGCCCCACCGAGCGATCCCCACCGAGTCTCGAAACCGAGGACTCCCGATGATCGACGTGCGGAACGTCCACAAGTCGTACCGGAGCGGGAGCCGATGGGTCGAGGCGTTGCGCGGGATTAGTTGCCGGATTGATCGGGGACGGTTCGCATTCATCGTCGGGCCAAGCGGGTCGGGCAAAAGTTCGTTGCTCTACTTGCTCGGTGCCCTTGACCGGCCAACGTCGGGCGAGATCTTGGTGGATGGCCAGAGTCTCACCGCGATGTCGGAGGCCCAGCAGAACGCCTATCGCCGCGAGCAGATCGGCTTCATCTTCCAGGCGTTCAACCTGATCAGCAACCTGACCGTGCTTCAAAATGTGCTGGTGCCGTTCCTGCCGAGAGGCGTGACGGCCGCGCAACGAAGCCGGGCTGTCGAGCTGCTGACCTCGGTCGGACTTGCCGATCGGATCGAACACCGCCCGTATCAGCTCTCAGGGGGTGAACAGCAGAGGGTTGCGATCGCCCGGGCGCTGGTCAAGAGTCCCCGGTTGATCCTCGCCGACGAGCCGACCGGCGAACTCGATTCGCGGACCGGCGACGAGATCTACACGATTCTCCGTCAGTTGCAGGAGTCGTCCGGGACGACGCTCGTGATCGTTACCCACGACCGGCGTTTCATCACGCCCGAAGATCTCGTTCTCGAGATCCAGGACGGTCAGCTCGCCGGGACAGCCGAGCCCGAGACGGTCGACTACTCGGCGACGGCGCTGACCGGTCGGTGAGCCCGCAAGGGTGATGAAGGGCGGAATCGAAATTGGGAGCGGGAGCCGGGTGAAGGGAGTCGATCCCCGGCTCCTGGTCGTCCCATCTTGCGCTGGCCTGGGGTTGGTTTCAGGCCCCTGTCCCCGAGCCGGCGGCCTCGGCCTTGGCGCGAGCCTTCTCGGCCTTCTTCGCGGCGCGGGCGGCTCGGCGTTCCGTCTTGGCCGCCTTCGTCTCGGCCGCGGCCGTGCTGGAGAACCGCTCCTTGAGGCGGACCGCCTTACCCGTCCGCTGCCGCAGGTAGTAGAGCTTGGCGCGGCGGACCTTGCCCGAGCGCTTCACCACGATGTCCGCGATCCGAGGCGAG
The DNA here is from genome assembly GCA_027451455.1 of Planctomycetales bacterium. Taxonomy (GTDB): domain Bacteria; phylum Planctomycetota; class Planctomycetia; order Isosphaerales; family Isosphaeraceae; genus JAKAUH01. Next base: position 4,025 of record DAIDJI010000159.1, read on the forward strand.
TGGAGCGGGAACTTCCGCTCGACGCCCTCGCCCTGCACGATCCGGCGGACGATGAACATCTCGCGCGTCCCGCTCCCCGAACGGCCGATCACCACGCCGTTGAAGATCTGGATCCGCTCCTTGTCCCCTTCGAGAATTCGGACGTGGACATCCACGGTGTCGCCGATCTCGAAATGGGGGGTCGTCGACTTCATCGTGGATTTTTCCACGACGTCGAGCAGCCGGTTCAGCATGGCCGTTTCCTTTCTTGTTCTTGGTGAATGGGTAATTGGTCTTTTTCCCGGTCGGCCGAACCGGCTCATGGCGGGGGGATCGCCGATTGCTCAGCGACGAATCCGTCGATCCAGTCTTACCAATAACCAAGAACAAATAACAAATTACCAGGAACAGATTCTATCGTCGATTTTGCCGCCGCCATTCCGCGATGGCGGCGTGGTCGCCGCTGAGAAGGATCTCGGGGACGTCCAGGTCGCGGAAGAGTCGAGGCCGGGTGTACTGCGGGTATTCGAGTCCGCCGTCGGGTCCGAAGGATTCATCGACGGCGCTTTGGGCGTCGCCGAGGGCGCCTGGGATCAGTCGGATGACCGCATCGATCACCACCATGGCGGGGACCTCGCCGCCGGAAAGAATGTAATCGCCGACGGAGAGCAGCTCAGGGCGGAGGGTTTCGATGATCCGCTCGTCGAAGCCCTCGTATCGGCCGCAGACCAGAACCAGCCGGGGTTCTCGGGCGAGTTCCTCGACCCTGCGCTGATCGAGTCGGGGCCCCTGGGGCGAGAGGAAGATCAACCGCCCCGGGGGCTTGGCCTCGGCCCGGACGGCCTCGACGGCTGAGACCACCGGCGGGGCCATCAGGATCATTCCGGGCCCGCCGCCGAACGGGCGGTCGTCGACCTGCTTGTGCTTCCCCTCGGCCCAGTCGCGGATGTCGTGACGCTCGATCGAGACCAGTCCCCGGGCGATCGCCCGGCGGACGATGCTCTCCCCCAGGAACCCGTCGAAGATCGGCGGGAAGAGGGTCAGCACATCGATCCGGAGCGTCGGCGTTCCGGCCATGGTCGGCGACGAGACGTCCGCCCCTCCGGAATCGGTCAAGACTTCGGGGCGGCCTCGGCCGACGGGGCCGGGGCCGCGGGCGCGGCCGTCGCGGGAGCCGGGGCCGGCGTCTCGACCTGCCAGGGCTCGCCGGGCTTCGGCTTGGTGACCTTGTGCCGGCGGAGCAGCGCCTGGACCTTGTCCGACGGCTGGGCGCCGACCGAGAGCCAGTAGCGGATCCGGCTGACGTTCAGGACGGTTTGGGTCTCGGGGTTGCGAGACATCGGGTCGTAGTGGCCCAGCTCCTCGATCGCCCGCCCGTCGCGCGGCCGTTTCGAATCGATGGCGCAGATGCGGAAGAAAGGGCGATGCCGACGCCCCAGGGACTTCATGCGGATACGTACCACGCGCTGACTCCTCGTATCACAATAACGAGACTCGACTGACTTCGATCCAGATCCTCGAAACCCGAGACGGCGATGATCGGCCCAGAGCCCGGCGGGATCTTGACCCGAGGGCACCGGACCGACGGCCACTGGCCGGGCGATCACGGGCGGTTGCGCTCCTCGCGACGACGGCGCCGCTCGTCCTTCTCTCGCTGCTTCCGGAGCTTCTCCCGCTCCTTGGGCGAGAGCCGCTTGCCGGTGCCGACCTTGGGGGCCATCAGTTTGGCGGCGGGATTAAAGGCGGCAGCCCGGCCCAGGGCGGTGATGTTCCGGAGCTTGTCCATCATCGTCATCTGGGCCATCTGCTTGACCATCGAGGCCATCGCGTCGAACTGCTTGACCAGTTGCGAGACCTCGGCGGGGTCCACGCCGCTGCCGGCGGCGATCCGGCGGCGGCGGGAGATATCGATCAGGTCGGGATCGCGACGCTCGGCCAGGGTCATGCTGTCGATCATTCCCTGGATCCGTCGGATCTCCTCGTCGGGCTCCATTCCGTTCAGGGATTCGCCGCCCATCATCTGGTTGAGGCCGGGGATCTTGCCGAGGATCTCCCGCATCGACCCCATTTTCTTGATGTTGATGATCTGCTGGCGGAAGTCGTCGAGGTCGAATTTGCCCCGTGCGAGCTTCTCCTGTTGTTTACGGGCCTCCTCGGCGTCGACGGCGGTTTGTGCGGCCTCGACGAGGCCGACGATGTCGCCCATGCCGAGCATCTGGCCGACGAGCCGCTCGGGGTCGAAGGGGTCGAGGCGGTCGAGTTTCTCTCCCTGGCCGACGAACTTGATCGGGACGCCGGTGACCCGCCGGACCGAGAGCGCCGCACCACCTCGGGCATCGCCATCGAGCTTGGTGAGGATCACGCCGTCGAGCTCGAGCGCCTCATTGAAGGCGGCGGCGGAGGAGACGGCGTCCTGGCCGGTGAGGGCGTCGCAGACGAAGAAAACCTGGTGAGGCTTGACCTTCTTCTCGATCTGGGTGAGCTGGCCCATCAGCTCGTCGTCAATGTGGAGCCGGCCGGCGGTGTCGAGGATGACGGTGTCGCGGCCGGTTCGGTTGGCCTCGGCGACGGCCTGCTGGCAGACGGTGACCGGATCCGAGCCGGTGAGGGAAAAGACCGGGACGTTGAGCTGGCCGCCGATCACCTTGAGCTGCTCGACGGCGGCCGGGCGCTGGAGGTCGGCGGCGACGAGGAGGGGCTTACGTTCCTGCGCGGCGAGGAGCCGGGCGAGCTTGCCGCAGGTGGTGGTCTTGCCCGAGCCCTGCAGGCCGCAGAGCATCAGGATGGTCGGCCCGGATTTCTCGAAGCGGATCGAGGAATCGGCGGGGCCCATCAGCTCGACCAGCTCGTCGTGGACGATCTTGACGATCTGCTGCTCGGGCCGAATGCTCTTGACCACCTGAGTTCCGACGGCCTTGTCGGAGACGCGGGCCATGAACTCCTGGACGACGTTGTAATGGACGTCGGCCTCGAGGAGGGCGTTGCGGACCTCCTGGAGGCCATCGCGCATGTTGGCCTCGGTCAGCACGCCGCTGACGCGGAAGCGGCGGATCGCCGAGCCGAGGCGTTTCTGTAGGTCGTCGAACATGGCTGGTCGTGGCCCTGAAACGTGGCCGGCCCGGCGTCCGGGCCGGGGCGGGTGTCCCGCGCGGCGAGGGTCAGCGCCGCCCGATGGGACGAATCTCCGATTATAATGAACAGCCCCGGCCCTGGCAACGCCCTCAGACGAGGGTTTCCCCTCGGACCGACCGGAGCCATCGGACGAGCGGCCGGACGGCCCCTGTCGGGGCGATCAGGCCGCCGTGGGGGTAGGTGTGCGGCGCGGTGTCGCTGGCCTGGAGCCAGGTGACGGTCCGGACGAACGGCTTGGCGATGGCCAGGGCGATCCACCGGGCTCCCCAGTTGGCCTGGAGGTGCTCGTCGGGAGGGCCTGGCCACTGGGTCGCCTCCAGGCGAACGCCCGTCTCGGCGTTCGGGTCGAGCCCCGAGGCGGCGGGCATCACGATCCAGAGGTGGAGCGGGACGTTCAGCAGCGAGTACAGGTCGAGCAGCCTGGAGAACTCGAAGAGGTCGCGCATGTGGCTCCCGGGGGAGGAATAGCCGAGGGCGAGCTCAAGGGCGATCCCCGAGAGGCCGAGGTCGGCCCGGAGCAGGTAATCGCAGAGGTGGAGCGGTCCAAGCTGGAAGTGACTGCTCCCCATCCACTCACCCCAGGGGCGGTCGACGCCGATGGTCAACTGGGCGGAGGGGTCGGCCTGGTGGGCGACCTGGACGGCCCGGGCCGCGATCCGAACCTGGTCCTCCTCGCTGAGGCCGAGGATCTCACCCCCGCCGGCGCGGTGGACGACGTGCCAGACCGGGACGCGTCCCTTGTATCGGGTGACGGCCTGGCGGACGTAATCGGCGATCAGACCGCCGATGGTCTCGGAGTCTCCCTCCCAGAGCCAGAGCCAGTCGGGGAGGGCGCCCTTGCGGAACTCGATGAGTGGTCCGGCCTCGATCGCGAGCCGGTTCTTCTGGCACCAGGCCACCTGAGCGTCGAACGGCTCCCAGCGGTACTGGCCCTCGGACGGAGCGGCCCCTCGCCAGGAGACGCCGACCTGGGCGGCATTGAAGGTCTTCGTCCAGTCGAGAGCCTGTGGGAGGGCCTGCGGGTCGCCGTCGAGGACGCAGCCGAGCCGGGTGGGGAGCCTTGAGGTGGTCGAGAGCCGGCTCTGAAAGACCTGGGCGGTGTAGGCCTCGATCAGGAGGTCGCCCGCGTCGGTCGCCAGTCGGATCGCCTCTCGGGCGGCGGCCAGACTCTCCTCGGGCCGATCGGCCGAGGTCGCGGCGCGGACGAAGGCGCGACGGGCCTGGTCGAGAACGCGTTCCAGCTCGGGGGTTGACCGGAGACCCATCTGCACCCAGTCGGCAAGCTGGTTGCGGATGTCGTTAAGCTTTCCGCGTGCCAGCTCGACGGCCAGCACGTAAGGTGCGACGCGATCGGCGAGGGTGGCGGTCCCGATGATCGGGGTGCCGTGCCCCTGGACCGGCCAGGGGACGAAGAGTCGGCCGCTCTCGGTCGACTCTCGGGCACAGTTCATCATTCCGTTGCGAAGCTCGACACCGACCCGTCCTGGGGTCCGGTCCAGGCCTGTGATGTAGGCCCTGCGATAGTCGGACGCCCGCTGCACGGGTTCGTTGGGGGGCAGGCGGAACTTCATGACGCCCATGTGCGAGCTTCCAGCGGGGCGGCGAGGGAAGGAGAGTCACCCGGATCTGAGGACCACGCCGCCCGACCGCCCGGCCGGTGCGAGTCGAGGTTGCCGAATCGGCCCGACGAGCATAAGTTGGGCGACAGGGCGACGCAAGCCGAAGGCAGGGCTTCGCCCCGGGGTCCCGACCGGGATCGGTTCCCTTGACCGACCATCTTACTCACCCACCGGTTGAACTGACCATGCCAAGCGTCCTGATCGGGCCCTATTTACTCCGCAACGCTCCCGGACGATTCCGGGAGATCCTCACCGAGGCGGGGTTCGAGCCGATCGACCCCCAGGGCGGCCCCGCGCTCTCGCGCGAGGAGCTGATCCCCTACCTTCCCCGGATCGACGCCCTGATTGCCGGCGGCGAGCGGATGACCCCCGACCTTTTCGCGATGGCTCCCCGGCTCCGGGCGATCGCTCGAACCGGGGTCGGCTACGACCTGATCGACATCCCGGCCGCCACCAAGCACCGGGTTGCCGTCAGCATCACGCCGGGCACCAATCAGGATAGCGTCGCCGAGCAGACAATGGCCCTGCT
>DAIDJI010000160.1 GCA_027451455.1 Planctomycetales bacterium
AACCAGGATCAGGCCGATGAGATCAGGGCCTTGCTCCCGGAGCCGCTCGCAAACCTGGGACGAGGCGACGGGCCGGTCGGAGTGCGTGCCGGGTCCGGAGATCGGCCGGTCGGCGTCCTCCCGCAGGCCGATCGAGGGGCACGGCGAAGGCCGCTGGCTCCCCTCCCGAACGGGTCGCGACCTGGCGCCGGTCGCGCCGGAGCCGCCTGACGGTCGCCGTCGGCGGTGATCGCCGATGATCACCGCGAAGCATTACCCTAAAGATGAGGCCCATGGCAAGTCGGCCGGGCTTCTGGAACAGGGGATTGGAGGTCGGGCTGCCCCGACTCCAATCCATGATCGTTAGACGGTCGCCATTCGCCCCGCCGTCATTGGGCGATGAGTTGCTCATATCTATCATGGGGACCGATCCAGAACCAGACGAGCCCCTCGGGGTGTTCCCTCGCCAGAGCACGGATACGCAACCCGGCGCGAGCCGACCAGAAATCCCCGACCTTCTTGAGTCGGAGCGACGGATGCCGCGGGTCGGCCTGAAGGACGGCGAAGCACCGGTCGGCTAGCGCGCGGGCCTCCTTCGAGAGCTGGCGATAATGGAACCAGAACTCCGGGGTGGCGAAATGGTTCACGGAGAGAGCGGCGTACAACGACCGGCCTTGAAATCGTCGTCGGCGCGCCGACCGGCGGCATCCAGGCGACCGGTCAAGATGTCGGCTTCGATCTGCCGATCCCACTGGTCCGCCAGGAACTCCTCGAACCACTGCGAAAAGCGATCGAGCTCCTCGGCGGGGAGTTGGGCGACCGCAGCTTGGAGTTCTTCAACGCTCATGACATGCACCCTACCGAACAGGGTTCATCCCCGACAAGAGGATAATTGCTCCCGGACTTGAGAGCCGGTCTAACGCCCCGAGATCAGCGGCCCGGCGCCCGCCGGGTCTGCTGGATCGCTTCGTTCAAGTAAGCCGCTAGCGCGGCCGTCTCTCCGACCCGATTCAGTGTACCTCGATGGACGCGTTCGGTCACGCTGATCCCCACCACTTCCATTGATCCTTCGCATTCGACGCCCCGATCGCCCAACGTCCTGCGCAGAGGCTGTTTCCTGACCCCTCTGTCAAAGGACCGTCCCATGTCCACCTCGCTCCGTCGTCGCATGTCCCAGGACCTCCAACTCGCCGGCCTCTCCGACTCCACTCAGGACGCTTACCTCCGGGCCGTCCGCGGGCTCGCCGACCACTTCCACACGCCTCCCGACCGACTCTCCGAACACCAGGTCCGTGATTATCTCCTTCACCTCAAGAACGACCGACACTTCGCAGCCTCCTCCCTCGGAATCGCCTACAGTGGCATCAAATTCTTCTATTCCTATACCATTCTGCGTGACTGGCCCACACTCAAACGCCTCCGCATCCCCAGCCAGAGCCGACTCCCCGACGTCCTCTCCACCGACGAGGTCCGCCGCCTCATCGACGCCGTCCGCACACCCCACAATCGCGCCTACTTCTGGACCGTCTATTCCCTCGGCCTCCGACTCACCGAGGGCCTTCACCTTCAGGTCCGCGACATCGACAGCGCCCGGATGATGGTCCACGTCCGACACGGCAAGGGGGCCAAGGATCGTTACGTCCCGTTGCCATCGCAGACCTTGACGACCCTCGTTTCGCCCGGGGCGGGCCGCAGCGGGACACCGCCAAAGGTCCGAGGTGCCTGACGTGCGGCGGTCGGCTGGAGTGGCTGGGGCTCGAGCCGGCCTTGAAGCCGTCGGCCTTCGACACGAGTTAGCCCGATGAGATCCAACTCTCACGACCGGAGAGGGTCACGAGCCCGGTGGCGAGGCCGGGGACCGATCGGGGGGGCGTGCCGGGTCCGGCGGACGGCCGGTCGGTGTGGCCCCGCGGGCCGATCGGTGGACACGACGAAGGCCGCGGGCTCTCCTTGCGAGCGGGTCGCGACCTGGCGCCGGTCGCGCCGGAGCCGGCTGACGGTCGCCGTCGGCGGTGATCGCCGGTGATCACCGCGAGGCGTTCCCCTAAAGATGAGGCCCATGGCGAGTCGGCCGGGCTTCTTGAACAGGGGATTGGAGGTCGGGCTGCGCCGACCTCCCATCCATGATCGTTAGGCGGCCGACTCGTCGCGACGCTCAGCCACCTTCGGACTGTCAACCAGCCGGTCCCGGTGCCTCTCCTGCAATTCCATGTAGTAGGCCACCAGCCTCGCCGGGTCGTGATCGAAGCGAGCCGAGATGCGCTGTCGGATCTCTCGGATCGCTTCGATCACGGGGTCAGATCGATCCGGAGTCATCACCACCTCCGAGCAACTCTAGGGGAGTGACCAGGGACGGTACGAGCAGGCCGAGCATCGTGTTGATTCGGCGGATATGGCCGAACTTGTTGGCATTGGCCAGGTGACGACAATTCCAGGTCACGAGGAAGTCGCATTTGTGATACGATGCCAAAGCCAGGTGTAAGGCATCGCCTCCGGGGGCGGCGGGCATCAACCGGTGCTGGATGTAAGCCTGGACGATCTCTGCGATGGCCGGCTCGATCGGTACCAGCGATAGACCGCGGACCAGGTCCAGCCAGGCGGCACGGAACTCAGCCGGGCCCGCCTCGAGCTCGTCCAGCACGGCCTCACTGGTGACCAGTTCGTAACTCTCGGCCGCCCCGTCCCACCACCGGCGGGTCCAGTCCCGGCGGGCCACGATGTCGGGTGTGTCCCGCGCATCATGATAGAAGCTGGGCACGGTGGTCTCGACGTAGACACGAGGGTTCGCCATGCGCTCAGGATACCGGGCCCGACCGTCGCGGGGCAAGGACGATCGGTCCGGCGGCACCGGGCCGGCGGCGTGGTAGGGACGGCGGACGGCTAACGACAAAGCTCAGCGGACCCGGACACGGACCAGTGAGCTTGAGAGTAGAGATAGCGCGGCCCGTGGCCGGGGTCCGCTGTAGCGCGAGGTTAGGCGTCCGGGCCGGGATGAGGCCGTCCACGCCACGATAATCCTGCTATACCTGCTACCCACCGAAGGACGGTTACAAGAGCCATCGCTGTCACAAGGCCGAGCAACTGTGCGGGCGGGACAAAATATACGGAAGGGCTGATGTGAAGGCCGCTTCGTGCGTCGTAAATGGCCAGCGCATGCGGCCAGCCGAGGTTCCAGACTGGGACCGTCGAGTCCGAGCCAGTGTAGCGGAAATTGGGGGGCCCGAAACGCGGAAAGAGATCGAAGACGAGGCATGCGAAGACGTACGACGCCACAACGACCTTCGATCGCGTCCGCATTGGCCTTGACTCCCCTCTTTTCGCATCGAGCAAGGCTTTTCGTACGAACTCCTAACTTGTAATTCGCTTGCGCACGCGCAGGCTATCAAAAACATCGAAACCAAGCCCGACCTGAAACCAAAAGCTATTGCCGCTCAGAATATGCGGCTTCAGGCATCGTCCAGCAACTGCGCAATCTATCCCGCGAATCTACCTTGCGCATCCGGTCCACACCCTGGCGACCTCATCACCCAGGCCCGAAAGCGCGCCCGCCGCTTGAAATCCTATCAAACCCCTCCGGCTCAGGCCAGCGTCAAGACAACCACTTCCAACCGGCCGAGGAACTGGACGGGCGGGGTGACGGGGCCGACACCTCGGATGACCGGAACCCGGGCCACGGGCCCTGGCCGGGACCGGACCGCGGAGGCAATCACCGGTGCAGCGAGAGGAACGCGACGGCCCCCGGCCTCCATCATCCCTCTGGTCCCGGCCTCGATCCATCGGGCTCCGGCCCGCAGGTTCGCCCGGGCCGATCCCGGACGAACGGAGTCGCCTTCGACGACCGGACCGACGGGATGCCAGGATCGTCGGGCGCGACGCGCGGGTCGACTCCCCCCCGGAACGGCTCGACCGCAAGGGTCGCAGGACGGCGATCGGGCCCGCGGTTACAATGAGCGTACGGAGGACCGTGCCATGCCGATGCGCGACCATTTTCGCCCGCCCCTCGATGACATCGCCTCGTGGGAGGAACTTCGTGACGACTCCCTCCCCTGAAGGCGAGGGCTTCTTGGGCGACGTCAGGCAACCCCGACGTTACCGCCCACTGGCCCCGTCCGGGCCAGCCAGCCTTGCGACTGGGGATCCGCTTGGGTCCGTCTCACGACGGTCCACCGGCTATCTGGGGAGCACAACCCCTGGCTCCGGCCGACTGACGTCGGACTACGGCCATCCGAGGCGAAGGCTCGTGATCCCAGCAATAATGTGAGTGTACCGGAGATCATCTCCGGCTTCCAGATCCGTTCCTTTTTTCAACATCCGAGGCCGGGAATTCAGCCCTCCCCTCAAGGAGAGGGTCCCCTTCCCGCATTTCTATGGGCCGACGACCCGATCCGGGCCACAGATGCCAATATCCCAACGTCCTTTTCCGTCCGTCTCCTTCATCCGCTCCGGGCATTCGGCCTGGCGATCGTCGACCAGATGAGCCAAGCTTAGCTAAACCAGGAGGAAGCCATGGCCATCGCCAATATTCACGAAGCCAAGTCGCAGCTCTCCAGGCTGATTGAGCAAGTCCTCAGCGGCGAGGAGGTCATCATCGCGAGGGCGGGCCAGCCCGTGGTTCGCCTCGTCCCCATCCAGGCCGACCCGTCGCCACGCCTCGGCGGTCAGTGGAAGGGCCGGGTCCGAATCGGGGAGGATTTCGATTCCCTACCCGCCGAGATCGCCGACGCCTTCGGCATCGAGCAGCGATGACGCTCCTGCTCGATAAGCAGACTCTACTCTGGTGGCTCGAAGACCCGCAGCTCTTATCGAAGGCCGCCCGCAAGGCCGTCGCTGACGGCAAGAACACCGTCGATGATGGCCGCCCATCGCTTCCTCCCGCTGCCCATCACCGTGGCCCATGCCCTGGCCGTCGCCATTCTGCCGCCGATCCACAGCGATCCGTTCGACCGCCTGATCAGCGCCCAGGCCCGGCACGAAGGCTTCACGCTCGTCAGCCGCGATCGCCACGTCCTTAGCTATGGTGTCGCCCACATCGCCGCTTGACGGTGCATGAGAAAAAGAGACCAACACCCATTGACCACGGGCCTTTCAGATCGCTCCTGCCATCTGGGATTCCAGTTCACGGATGAGGGTTGTTCGCTGATCGGGCGTCGGGATGGGATGGGAACCTGGAGGAGGCATCGCGTCGTAAGTCGAGCCGTCCAACTCGCGTCCAGCCTGGCTCTTCCGGACGCCTCCCCACTGCTTGAAGAAGAACGGGACGCCGGCTTCCTGACACTGATCGCGGATGCGCCGAACCCAGTCGGCCTCCATCGGCCGGGCCCCGTGTCCGCTCTCTCCCCCAACGATCGCCCACGAGATGCCGGAGAGATCCAGGGTGCCGAGGTCTTCCAGGAGGGGTTCGATCGAGAGGAATTTGACCGCGGCGGGCGTATCTCGGAGATGATCGATCCGGGGCAGGCCATGACGCCGGTTCTCGACGCTCACGCCCCACCAGATGTGCGCCTCCTCGGCAGCGTCGCGGAGTTGACTTCGAAGCATTTCGGAGAGCCTTTCGGAACGCTTCGTCAGCACCTGGTAGGTGTGCCAGTTCGCCGCCTTCATGACCTGGGCCACCCGACCGACGTAGGCGTCCTCGACTTCCTTGTGGAACAGGTCGCTCATCGAGTTGACGAAGATCATCCGAGCCCGGGTCCAGCGGAGCGGCTCGAGAAGCTTCTCGGGGATGAGCTTGAGGTCGAAGCCCTGTTCGTAGGGGTGGCCCGGGACGCCGCGAAACCGCTCGGCGAACGTCTCCGCGTAACAGTGGGCGCAGCCGGGACTGATCTTCGTGCAACCTCTGATGGGGTTCCACGTGGCGTCAGTCCATTCGATTTTCGACTTGTCACCCATCCTCGACCGTTCCTGGTGGACGGAATTTATGTCCAACCTATCACGGAAGATCGAAGAAACCAACAGAACCCTCCGCTACCTCCTTCCTGCGATCGACCCGGAATTTCCTCGACGATCGAGTCGGCCGCTCCTTCGCGTATCCGTGATCGTGCAGAGCAGGGGGCTTACGCCAGGGGATACCTATTGTCTCCGCGGACTGGCTCGCCGGAAGAAGGCCCACCCATTGCTGGGGCGAGCGGACAAGGATTCGGGAGCCGAATCGACATCGGCCATCGGCAGGATGAAGGAGTCCGGGACCGAGGGCGCCGGTGGGCCCGCCGTCCCCTCCGACCCGACGGCCCGATCCGTGCCACGTCCGACGACCGCAGGCGGGCCAGACCCGGCGCCGAGCGGCTTCGGACGTCCCGCGGCTACCCGGCCCGATCCGGACACCCGCCGCCCATCGCTGACTTTTATTGAGGCGGGGCAAGGGTCTGGACGCGATCTGAATCCGGGTGGCAGCCCTGGGCAGGTGGGCCGAGTTGACTCCGCCAGCCGAAATATCGGGCATCCGATTCCGGCCCGTTGATTCACGTTCCATTCGCCTGACCCAATCGCCATAATAAATTGGGTCCTTACGGGAGGACCTGCGGGGAGAGAACAAATGTCGGGCGATTTGATCCTGCCGAGCCTGGAGATCAGGGGATTTCGCGCCTTCCGAGAGCTCGCGATCGAGCGCCTGGGCCGCGTCAATCTGATCGTCGGCAAAAATAATGTCGGCAAGACCAGCGTCCTCGAAGCGCTCCGTCTCTATGCCAATCCGAGTCCCCGGACCTTGCTGGATCTCCTCTCGATTCGCGACCAGTTCGATGGGGCCACCGTCGGGAGCGCCAGCGGCCCTCGACCGGTCCCCGTGCCGATCGAGGCCCTCTTTCACGAGGGGCCGACCGGAACCAATCGCGCGGACGTACTGTCGATCGGCCCAATTGGTCAGCCGACCCGCACCGTCAGTTTCTCGCGGAAGACTGGCTCTCAAGATCCTGGCGCCAGAGGAGCCGCGGGACGTGACAGCGACCTCCTGGCGATGATCCCTTACCTGGAACGCCGTATCAGTCTCCGCCCACCCCGACTCCTGCCGGTCGATGACCTCCCCAAATTCGCTCGGTACGAAATGACGCCGGAGGCGGAAGATCTCAACATTTCAACGGTACATAACGAACACATCAACAGCAATGGGATCGACACGCGACGCTCTCTGGAGATTTGGGGTAGAGCCAACCTGTCTGAGGGTTTTGACGCGATCGCGGAGTCTCTCCGCATTATCGAGCCGCGTGTGTATCAGGTATCGGCGAACGTCGACTCGAATGGTGGACTGGTGCCGATCGCCCGCTTGATCGGGGCGTCCCGGCCGGTCGTCCTTCGGAGCATGGGCGACGGCATGGTTCACCTCTTCAACGTGGGCCTGGCGCTGGCGAGCTGCGCCTCCGGGCTGAAGCCCGGGCTATTCCTGGCGGATGAGATCGAGAACGGCCTTCACTATTCGGTCCACGAAGACCTCTGGCGGTTCGTGTTCAAGATGGCGACCGACCTGAAGGTCCAGGTCTTCGCGACGACCCATAGCTGGGACTGCATCGAGGCGTTCCAGAGGGCCGCGTGCGCGGATACATCGAGCGAGGGCTACCTGATCCGCTTGGGCCGGAAGCGGGACGATGTGGTCGCCACTGTCTACGATGAGACCGATCTCGCGGTCGTCACCCGCGATCACATCGAGGTTCGATGATGGCACGACTCCGGCTGGTCGGTGAAGGCCCCGACGACGCGGCCGTCTTCGTCGCGCTCGTAAAGCGATACAAACTCCCCCTCGCCGAAAAGGGCAAGGAAGTCCCCGGCAAGCTGGTCATCGAATTCCCCGGGGGTGATACCGCCGTTCTCCGGACGCTCCGAAATATCGATGAAAACGAGGATCGTCGCCTTGAGGAACATATCCGGACCCTCTTGAAACCCGCCGACCTGACCTCCGAGGACCGTTTCGGATTCGTGGTTGACGCCGACCATCCCAGTGCGACAGACCCGGACGACGGGTTCCGGAGGCGATGGAACCAGGTGAGGGAAAATCTGCGGCAGATCGGTTACACCGACGTGCCCAAGGATCCCGACCCGGCCGGAACGATCGTCGGGCAGAATCAGGACGATCGGCCCTGGGTCGGGATCTGGTTGATGCCGGACAATCGATCGCCGGGAAAACTGGAGGATTTTGCCCGGCGGCTGGTCAAATCTGAGGACGAAGGCCTCTGGGCCCACGCCGGGCAATCCACAGACGAGGCCCTCTCAAAGGGAGCCAGGTTTGCTCCCAAGGACCAGATCAAGGGTCACGTTCACGCCTTCCTCGCATGGCACGACGTGCCAGGTGTCCCAATGGGCCTGGCGATCACCAAGACGTTTCTCGATGCCGACTCGGCCCACGCCCGCGATTTCGTTGCCTGGATGTGCCGACTCTACGGCCTGTCGAGCCCCAGGCTCAATTCGTCGCAATCGGATGCCGTCATTTCTTGATCGGCCAGAAAAACCGTCAAAACAAGAACGCTCTCACGCCCCGCTCCGCCCCAGCACCAGATCCAGTAACGCCGCCACCTGCCGGTGCGCCTCGACCGGATGCCGAAGCGGTCGATCCGCGTGGACCTCGTACACGTTCCGACGACCCGTCCGAACCCTCGACAAATAACCCCCCGCCTCCAGATCCGCCACAATCCGCTGCACTGCCCGCTCCGTAATCCCCACCCGCTCCGCCACGTCCCTTAACCGAACTCCCGGCTCCTGCGCAATGCAAAGCAGCACATGCGCGTGATTGCTCAGAAACGTCCAGTCCGGCACATCCGACATGCACCACCCCCCGGCCGTCCCAATACCCCTTGACCGACCGCCTATAAGATGCGATACAGAATACGCGACACAAATTTCGTGAATCGCAGCGACACTCTTCCCGATGACTATACCGGCGGCGCCGGTCTCGGGGAACGGGGCGTGGGATCGAGGGGGATTCGATGGGACGTTCGCCATGATCGCGAGCGGGAAGTTCCAGGGTGGGATGACAGCGCCGACGCCGAGTGGGACGTAGCGGAGGAGGTTCTTCTCGCCGGGATACTGGATGGGGGTGGTGGCGGCGTCGAGGCGGAGGGCCTCGCGGGCATAGAACTCGAGGAAGTCGATGCATTCGCCTACGTCCGCGTCTGCCTCGGCGTAGTTTTTGCCGACTTCGAGGACGAGCCAGGCGCAGAAGTCGAAGTGGCGTTGGCGGATGAGATCGGCAGCGCGAAGGAGTAATGCTACGCGCTCGCTGGTGGGAACCTTCTTCCAGGAGGCGAAGGCAACT
>DAIDJI010000161.1 GCA_027451455.1 Planctomycetales bacterium
TTGTGTCCCGCCGCTCCAGACGAGCTCGAGTTCGTTTCCCTGCATGACGTAGCCGCCGGCCGGGATGAGTTCCTGGCTCACGACGATCGGCGTCGTGACGGCCGGTAACCGGAACGCCCACAGTGAGCCGATCGTGGTGCCGCTCTCGGCATCGAGGACCTGGTAGGTACCGATGCCCGTGTTGTTCAACACGCAGCCGGAGATGACGAGAGATTGCACCCTCGTGCCGGTCGGGACGGCGATGGACTGCCCGTAGGTGATGGGACCGGCCGACTTGATCGCCGGGAGGAGGGCGAGGCGCCCGTCTGTGTCCACCATCAAGGGGACGGGCACCTCTCCGTCCGACCCGGCGACTAAGAAGGGCGCCGGTCCGATGACGTTGGCCTCCTGGGCGTTGATCGACTGGGCGGCGACGACCGCGAGAGGGTCGTACTCGCCGACCGCCCAGACCTGGACATGCCCGCCCTGGCCGGCCGGGACGGAGACCTCGAGCGAGAGCTCGCTGTCGAGGGAGGAGACGACCGGGATGGTGAGGATGTAGCCGTTCTCGGGGAGGGTGATGGTCGCCGGCTCGGCGGCTCCCGGCGTGCCGATGTAGCCGACCCCCGAGGACGCGCCCGAGAGCTCCACGTAGGCAGAGACGCCAGCAGACCAGGCCACGCCGCCGAGGATGGCGACAAGGGTGATCCCCCGCACGGTCGAATCGACCGGGATGGAGACGCTGAGCGGGACGGCCGAGGAGGCCTTGCCGCTCGCGAGGATCTCTGAGCCTCGGGTCGTGGCGACGGTGTTCTGGACCACCGGGGCCGATGACCAGGGCATCAGCCCTCCCCGGCGTCGTCGTCTTTGAGGCCTCTCAGGGCGGCGGCGACGTCGACGCCGGCGTGGCGAGAGAGAAGGCGCATCAGCATCTTCGGGACGACGAATCTCTCGGTCTCCTCCCGGCCGTCGAGGCGCACCGCAAGGACGATGCGCTCTCCGGGGGCGAGGTAGACACTGAAGCGCCCGGCCCCGATCTTCTCGGGCGAGACGAGCTCGCCCTGGAGGACCTCGTCAGAGCTCATGTCGGCCCCTTTGCCCACATGGAGGCGTCGTAGCGGAACCAGGCCGTTACGACCGGGGGCGAGTTCGCGGCGCCGTTCTGTCCGATGACGGGGATCGACCAGTAGAAGTAGATCGCCTGGCCGGGCTGGAGGAGCGGGGGTTGGTTCGGGTCCCACTCGGCCCCCGATCCGAAGACGTTGTAGCTCGCCTCGTTGCCGTCGAGGTAGATGTCGGCCGTCGATCCCGGGATGCCGACTCCCTTTACGACCGCCCGGTAGAGCTCGAAGACCGGCGTCATGATCGAGAGCTCGGAGGGCCCGAAGGTGGTCGTGTAGTTGCCGGGGTTGTTCCCCGTCGTGTCGGCGACCGAGGTGGCCCGGCGGGAGCCGAGAGGGGCGTAGGCCATTCAGAGACCCTGCTGGGCGTAGGTGGGCGCCCCGCCGGCGTAGGTCGGCGTCAGCGTCTCGCCGGCGGGGACGAAGTAGGTCCCGGTCGCGTTGGCCGCAAGAGTGTAGGAGATCGCCGTCCCTCCGCTCACCTCGGCGGTGAGGGAATCGGCCCCGTTCGCGATCGTGATGAAGGAGTCGTAGGGAACCGCGGCGATGGCTGTCCCGCTCGCCGGCATGGCGGTCCCGGGGGCCTTCACCTGGCCGACCGGGTTGTAGCCGGGGTTGTTGTGAGCGCGGAACGATCCGATTCCGTTCCAACCGATTGGCGCCGTCACCGCCCCCGCGATCGAGTTGGCCCCGGCCTCGACCTCGCCGCCGGCCGCCAGGTTGGCGTAGATGCCGTAGGTCATCTTCCCGTTCGGGTCGAGGATGTCGTTCCCGGAGACGGAGCCCGTGGCGGCGTTCTCGAGGAAGATCCCAGATCCTTGCGCGTAACCATTGCCGTTCGGAGCGAGGACCAGGTTCCCGACGATCGGCACGTGGCCGACGCCGCAGTAGATTCCGTGCTGCTCGGTGCCGTTGACGATGTTCGCCGAGATCAGGCCGAACTCACTTCCCTTGAAGATGCCGGTCCCGGAGGCGTACCCCGTCGAGGCCGCGACCGACTCGATGTAGTTGTGGTCGACGAAGTTGTTTCCTCCCGAGTCGAGGATGCCGTAGTTCGTGACCGAGGAGACGAAGTTGCGACGGACCCGGTTCCCGGTCTCGGTACCACTATCGAG
This sequence comes from Planctomycetales bacterium, assembly GCA_027451455.1. Classification (GTDB taxonomy): domain Bacteria; phylum Planctomycetota; class Planctomycetia; order Isosphaerales; family Isosphaeraceae; genus JAKAUH01. The sequence continues at coordinate 2,216 of DAIDJI010000161.1, forward strand.
GTAGACCGCGGCGTCCTGGAGGCTACGGATGAGATTGCGGGCGATGTCCCAGTTCGATTGTCCGCCCGCGATGTTGCAGGACCCATAGACGCCGCGCCCGGTGGCGGACTCCAGCGTATTGCCGAGGACCCTGAGGTCGTGGATGTTGTTGCCCTGGACGAGATCGCCGACGAGCCAGCCGTTCGACGTGCCAGGGGTCCCAGGGTTACCCGAGAGCAGGAGATATTTCACGCCGCCGCCGACGATCATGAAGTTGTTCCCCGTACTCCCGAATTGAACGAGCGGGCTCCCGGCTGGGAAGCTCGCGCTCGGGACGATGCCGGCGAGCGGCGGGAAGGTGAGAGCGCTGTTGGGGAAGGACGCGGTGTCGGAGAAGTCCCGGGTGCCCCCTGGCCCGACGAAGTAGACGAAGTTGGCGTTCACGAGGATCGTGGCGTCAACAGTGAAGACACGTTCGAGGAGGACGGAACCGCCCGACTGCGATGCAACTGCGGCCGCCGCGAGGAGCTTGTCGGTATCGTCCCCGGCGCTGTAGGCGTCGGCGTTGAAGTAGGCCCCAGGCGGCTTCGGACCATAGACCGCCTTCTGGGGGATTCCAAGCGTGCCCCAGGTCTGCGAGATGGATCCCATCTCAGCCCCCGATCAGCTTGTAGATCTGCTCGGCCGGCGCCTCGATCGCCTCTCCGTTCACCGTCACGACCTCACCGGCCGTGAGGCCCGAGCCGGTGATGACGAGGTGGTCTCCTGGATGGAGGAGAAGGCCGTGTGAGGTGTCCCACTCGGGCGAGGCGGCCGTGAGCGTCCGGACGAAGCGGGAGGCGCCGACCTCTCCGAAGTAGACCGAGACGGTCTCTCCCGTCTCGAGGCCGGCGACCGAGATCCGAGAGATCCGCCAGGCGTATCCCTCACGGGGACCGACGTAGGTGAGATCGGCGAAGTCGGTCGATCCGAGCGTGAGGTCGCCCGCCGCCGAGACCGACCCCCGCATGACCGGGAATCTGACGTGCTTCAGTCCCTCCGCGTACCGTCGCCAGATGTCGCCGGCGAGGTGATCGACGCCGTCGTCGAACTCGCCCTTCGAGAGGATGTCGATCTCGGCGCCGAAGTCGAGCTTCGCCTTCATGCCGGCAGGTCCTCCTCGCCCGGCCCGAGCAAGGGGGCGAGCATGTCGATGGCTCTGCCCTTGATGCCGCCGACGAGCTCGGCGGGGATCTCGGACATGAGGGCCGAGGTGAGCTCCAGATATCGGGGAGCCGCCATCGCCTCGAGGATCGAGAACGCCGCCGATCGGTCCGGGGCCCCGTGCTCGACGAGGTAGTCGGCGAGGTCGTCGAGGGCGCTCATCGGATCAGCCCTGCGACATGAAAGAGGGCGGCCCAGCCGCCGGCGATCGCGCCGAGGACGACGAGGCGCCGGGCGAGCGCCTGAAGGTTCCAGGAGGCGTCCCGCAGCCGGCGCCAGGCCTTCGCGTCCCTCTTGAGCGCCTGGAGCTCGTAGGAGGAGACCTTGGTCATCCGGCCACCCCCGCCAGGGCGACGACGCCGCCGGCGGCGAAGACGAGGCCGGCGATGCCGCAGAAGATCCTGAGCCAGCTCTTCGGGCTCGTGATCCAGCTGAGCAGGTGGAACAGGCTGGCAAAGGGGCCGGATCTCGATCCCAGGTTGGCGATGGCATCGGCGATCTTCGCCACCGATCCCGGCAGCGAGGCAAGACCTCCGAGCAAGCCGGAGTTCGACATGGGCCCGTTGTTGATGGCCCAGTTCGGGTTGATGATGTCGCCGACCCAGCTCTCGAGCTGGGCAGGTGTCGCCTTCTCGACCTCGGCGGCGGCCCTCGTCGCCTCAGGGATGAACTGGGCGATCGAGTAGTCGAGGGTGTGGAAGCTCCCTCCCTCGTAGTACCCGCCGTAGATCGGCTTCGGGACGACGCCGGAGGCGGGCCCGTTCGCGAGCGCCCAGTTCGAGAGCCCCGAGAGGCTGTTCCCCCCGGCCAGCTTGTAGGCCTGCCGGGCGTTCGTGATCGGGTTGGCGAGCTGAGTGGGAGAGAGCCCTCCAGCCGAGGGGGCGTTGATCTGCCAGAGGCCGGTCGAGGGGTACCCGTTCGTGTCGAGCTTGCCGAGGCCGGCCTTCGGGTCCCAGCTCGACTCCCGGCCGGCGATCGCCGTCATGACGACGAGCGGCCAGCCCCGGAAGCCGGCCTTGTAGGCGGCCGCCGCGGCTGCGACGGCGGGAGACGGCGCGGCCGCGGGCTGCCCGGAGGATGCGTGGGCGGGCTGCACTCAGCTCTTCTTGAAGTAGCCCTGTTGCTTCTTCGCCGGCGCCTTCTTCGGCCGGAGGAGGCCCGACTGGCCCTGGCGGCCGCCGCCGGCCGGGTCAGCCGGGGGCGCCCACTGGGAGACCCGGACGTAGCCCTTGCGCTCGAGGAGGGCGTCGATGAACTCCTCGCGCTCTTCCTCCTCGAGGTGGCGCTCGGCGAACTCGGCGATGTCCTGGTGGATCTCGTCCAGGAAGTCCGACACGTTGCTCCTTTGGTAGAAAGGAACACGTCCCGGTCCGAGCAACAAACCGCCCCGTTGGTTGCTCGAACCAGGGGCGTGGTTCGCTCGGTTGGATGGTACCCGAGGCCTAGGCCCCCTCTCCTGCAACCGGGACGCTCTCGTCCTGCTCAGGCTCCGTGTCGGCCCGGTCGGCGTCTCGTGTGGTGATCGCCTGCACGAGCTCGTGCAGATGCGACAGGCGCTCCTCGAAGCGGCGCTTCAGGGCCTCGTCGGGCCACTGGACGCGAGCCGAGAGGCTGTGGAAGCACTCGACGACGATGTCGACGATGGCCTCATCTTCTTCTGCCATGTCTCTCCTCCTTCCGGTAGGTAGAGAGCGCGGGCTCGCGCTCTTGTTTGGACTGGGACGGAAGCGGGCGGAGCTCGGTGTCGATCCAGGAGACGTAGCTCTGGACCTCGACGTCCTGGCGCCGGGCGGAGTGGTGGAGGACGAACTCCCGCTCGTCGAGCTCGTCGAGGACCGGCTCCCACTCCTTCGGCTTCCCGAGCAGCTGGGCGAAGCGCTCCATGTCGGCCCGGTCGGCCGGGGGGAAGACGACCTTCCAGCGGGTCTCTGAGTGCTGGTCGCGCTGCACCCAGACGGGGCGCTGTTTCATCGCCACGATGGCGATCCTCATCGAGCGGGCCTCCCGCCACCACATGCCGATCAGCTTTTTCATGCGCCGCGAGAGCTGCTCGACAAAGCCGATCTCGTCGAAGGCCACCACGCAGTTCGAGTCGGCCACCCAGATCATCGTCATGAGATCGTGGATCCGCTTTTCGATGTAGGCGTCCCGGGCCTCTCCCTGGAGATCGGTCTGCGGCCAGAAGATCACCTGGCGGTAGGCCTTCACGTCCTCCAGCCGGTCGGTGACCGGCCATCCGAGGCGATCGAAGATCTCGTCGGCCTTCTTCGTCACGACGAGGATCTCCCGGTCGCCGAACTCCCGGGCCCGCTCTTGGAGGATCGTGCAGAGGAAGTAGGTCTTGCCGGACCCAGTCTGTCCTGTGATCTCGATGTGCTCTGGCTGAGGGGCGTCCCCCCAGAGATCGATCCACTCCGGACCGAGCTCTGACCAGGGAACCCACTCGATGTGAGAGGGGTCCTCAGGCGGCATAGCCCGACAGGTCCTCTTCCTGTGCCCCGTCCTCCTCGACGACGATCGTCTTCGTCACATGGTGGGAGACGACGGCCTTTGCGACCGGGGCGACGGCGGCGCCAAAGGCGATCCAGTCGCGGAAGCCCCCGGCCTTCGTGAGCCACTCGACGAGAGAGGGCGAGCGGGCGATGAGGGGGAGGGACTTCTCTCGGATCTGGTCCCAGTTGTCGACGAAGGCCTTCCCACAGACCGGGTCGCGTCGCTCGGCGCCGAGGAGGAGGGGGAGGACGGTGAGCTCGAGAATGGCCTCGATCTCGTTCGACTGCTCCATGGAGAGCTCGACGAACCCGGGCCGGTCCCGACCGTCCTCCTCGCGGCGGTCGGGACCACTCGCCCAGGCGGAGTCGGGCCGGTCAGGTCGTTCCCCATCCTCGTCGTCGCCGGTGCCCCTGTCGGCGGCGTCGCCAGGGACTTTACTCGCCCGCTTGCGCGGCACCCAGGACTTCTGCTCGCGGTCAAAGCGCCAGCCCTTCGGGGCGACGGCGGGATCGGGCGGGGGAGGGGACGGGCGCGACTTCTCGTCCGCACCGACATCGACGACCTCGTCGCCGTCGAGCACCATCTCGGGCACGCCGCGGCCTCCAGAAGATTCGGGGGGCGGCTTGCACCGCCAAGACTACGGCGCCCACTTAGGGTCGTTGTTGCATGCCCGACCAGGTCCGCTTCATCCAGCACAAGGAGACCCGCTACGACGCCTACGTCGCCGAGCTCGTCTCCGCGAAGGGGTACGGGAAGGAGCGTCACTACGCCGGCATCTCGGACCGTGACCAGGCGGAATCGGTCCGAAAAGCCCTCCGCCAGGCCGGACGGCACGTCGGTGTCTCGGTGAAGAGCTACTGGGAGCCCTGCCCGAACCCCGGGCGGTGCCCTGCCGGCAAGGAGTGCCGGTGGCACGTCCGCTACTCGGCCTACCGCCAAGAGGACGCTCGGGCCTACAAGGAGCGGATCTCGAGGAGAGCCCGCGGTAACTAGCCGGTTCCCGGATCGTTGCCGCAAGGCTTACGGATCGCCCTCCGGATCTTCCGGAAGCTAGCTGCAGCAACGCTAAAGCCCTGCTGTAGGCGTTTTGCGGCCGCGGGCGCCCAATCAATTAATGGGCGTGGTTTAAACCACGCCCGCCCGATAACTCGCAATTCGCCGTTACGGTAACGATGGCCTCTTGACTTTCGATCTGCTAGCAGTACGATAGCGTCATGGGTACGAAGGTTATGTACATGAGGGTGTCCGAGGACGTCCACGAGCGGATCCGCAGCGAGGCTGAGGCCCGCGGGGTGTCGATGTCGTGGTTCGCCGAGCGCCTGCTCATCGAGTCCATCGAGCGCCTGCTCCCGGGACAGAAGATGAGGCTGACGAAGTGAGCCGGGCCCGTACCTATCGCACGCCGATCGTCGTCGTCGGCCTGGCGCTCGTCGTCTCGGCCTTCCTCGGCCTAGCCGGCGTCGACGTCTTGATGGTGGCCCTCGTGGCTTCCGGCGCACTCGCCTGGCGGATCAACCGCCGCGAGCGATCGATGCTCATCGCCGACTACGTCGAGCGGAGCTCGTTCCCCTCCGACACGGTGAAGGACTTCGTCGAGAACGAGTCGGGGACGACTCTCGAGGAGGCCCGACGGCGCCTCGAGTCATGGCGCCGGGGCTATGCCGAGGCAGAGCACCAGGCGAGGGAGCGGCGGTCGGCGGCCGCCCGGCGGGCGGCGGCGACGAGGCGCTGCACTAAGCCCTAGACGCGACTCGGCCGCCCTTCCCTTGGAGAGGACGGCCGAGAAGCGCGGGGCCCTCCCGTCGGGCCCACCACCAGGTGGCGGCGGTGGGATTCGAACCTCACGACCTCCAGGTTATGAGCCTGGCGAGCTGCCACTGCTCCACGCCGCTACCGACCACCATACTGCGACGCCGTGCTGGATCGAATGGTGCAAGCGGCGGAGACGAGAGCCTCGGCGTAGATGAACCCTGGCAGACGGTCGATCTCTTTCTGACGAACCCATCCGAGATCGATCAGCCGGCACACGGACTGGTGAATCTCCTCGTTGCTCCATTTATCCAGTCGCAGCCAGATGCGGAAAACTCGGCGAGCCCCCTCGGGGCCTGTCTCGAACTTGGCCGCACACAGGACGCCGAACACCGCATAGTCGATCGGATCGAGTCCTTGGCCCTCCATGGTCAGGCGGCCTTCAGCTCTGATTGAGCTACCCCGGAATAGGTCTCACCATAGTCCCTGGTAGGAGGCGGACCGATCTCCCGGAGGACAGAGCGGTAGCGGATCGAGGAGTCTTCGGTGAAGACCCGGATCTTCTTCGCCTGGTCGTCGAGCCATACGGCGATGCCGGCGGCTTTGGCCGACGAGACGCCGCAGTCGATGAGCAGACAACGGACCTCGGAGATGCCGATCTCCGAGACGAGCTCGACCCAGGGAAGCTCATCACGGACGAGGTCGGAACGTACGGCACGCTGACGCTGTCGCATTGGGGCAATCCTACCTTTTCGGTGTAAATGCCCCCCTCTCATCGCCCATCTTGGACGACCGTCCCGTCGGAGGCAACTACCCCGAGATCCTGCACCCAGCCCGTCCCGGGGACGAACCGGCCGCGGGGATCGCTCGGCTCGATCGGCGCCCCGGCGATCGAGCGCTCGATGAGCTCGCAGCGCTCGAACCAGTCCTTCGGCCCGCACGGGTCCTCGGCGATCCGGCAGAGGCGCTCGAGCTCCCCGTTGCACTCGGCCGCCACGCGCTTGAGGCGCCGGCGGATGTCGCCGTAGACCCTCCTCGGACCTCCTGGCGCTCTCTGGAAGGCGGCGAGGAGCCGCTCGGCCCTCTGCTTCGGATCGATATATGGATTATCCCTAGATGAGCAATTGTCAGGGCCCGGAGCCCCTGCGCGCGCCTGAGTGCGCGCACGAAGGTCCCCGTCGTGCGCGCACTCAGGCGCGCGCACAACGCCTTCGGAGCGCGCGCTCCTGGGGCCGCGCACTACGAGGCTTTGTGCGCGGTCCCAGCTGCGCGCACTAGTGGCGTTTCGTGCGCGCTCTTCGAGGCGCGCAAGAGCACCGATCCGCACGAGAGCGTCCCTCCGGTCGCCTCGCCACGGGACGTCGGCTCCCCACTCTTCGGGTTCCCGGATGAGAACCGCGCTCGGGGACGATCCGGCCCCGGCCGACCGTACGATGACGCCGTCGTGCTCGAGGCCCTCGAGTGCGCGGCGAGCAGTCCTCGTCGAGAGCTCGAGGTAGGCGGCCGCGTCTCGCATGCTCGAGACGACGACCCCGTTCGGGAGCTGAGGGC
>DAIDJI010000162.1 GCA_027451455.1 Planctomycetales bacterium
CAATCCAGCGCCCGCCCGCAAGCCGCTGCAAGCTCACGATCGTCGGTTTTTGGGGCCCGTTCCCGGAAGTCGAGTCGGCCGACCAGATCCCGCCATCGGGCGTGAGGAAGCACGATTCGCCGGCTCGCATCGAGACCTCTCGGCCGATGACCTCGGCCTTGCCGCCCTTCCACCGGGCGACGGCGCGGGTGCCGGGCATCACCGGCGAGGCGCTGACGGTCACGATTGAGCCATCGCGGCCGACCAGCACGGTCGACGAGTGCCAGCCCTCTATCTCGAAATCCTTCTCGTCGGGATCGGTGCTTTCGAACTTCGGCGCGAACTCGACCGGGCCCCACTTGCCTCCACGAAGCCGCCAGGCTTCCCCATCGGACGAATCGCCGAGGGCGAGGAGCCCTTCCGACGAGTCCGCGAAACGCGAGACCTCCTCGATCCCGATCTGCCCGGGGACGGCGTGATCGGTCTGCTTCCCGTCGACGAGTCGGATCAGGCCGTCGACCCCGGTGGCGAAGATCAGGCCGGGCGCCTGGCCCGGCCCTGGGATCGGCAGGACGGCCCGGATCGACGGATAGGCCCCGACCGCGTCAGGACGTCCCCATCGATAGTGAATTTGAAGCTCGTGAACCTTCGCCCATCGGGCGAGCCTGGCGTCGGCTCGATAAACGCCGCTGAACGCGACGACGATCCGCCCGTCCTCGCCGGGAGCCTCGACGACGTGCGTGATCGGCAGATAGGGGCGATCGGTCGGCAGCGGGTCGGGCTCGGGCGGATTCTCGTTCTCGTCCACCTTTTCACCTCGGGCCTGCCGCTCGCGCTGCTTCTTGTCGAACGCTTTGAGGTTGTCGGGATAATTATCGAGCCGGTACAGTTCCTCGGCCCGGCCGCGATCGACCCGCCAGACGAAGCCGTCGGTGGAGCCCATGTGGGTGGTCCCGCCGTGGGCCCAGACCTCTCCGTCGCGAAGCTCGGTGAAGCCCATCACGCCCGGCCAGAAGGGTTTTGGCCAGAATTCGGAAATCTTCAGCCCGGGGATCTCGCGGACCTGCCCCGCGCCGAGGTCCACGCAGACGCACCACCCGCCCCACTCGCCGTGGTCGTCGCCGAGCCAGAGCCGATGCTTGCGGTCGATCAAAAACGCCGAGGCCCGGCGCGGCTGCGGGGGGTCCTCCTTCGACTCGATCGCGAACGTCCGCCCCGAGCCGAGGTCATGCACGACCGAGGAGCGAACGGGATACGTCCGGCCCCGAACCTCGACCTGTCCGACCCGCTCGACCACCGCCACAATCCGGGACTTGGCCCCCGGCCCCTCGGCCCACGCGCCGACCCACTGCACCTTTCCGGGCACCTTCGCGACCTCGAGGATTTGAAGTGTGGCCGGATCGACGTGGGCGATCCGTCCGTCCTCGAACCCGACCAGCACCGAGCCATCCGCCCCCCGCCCGAGGCAGGTCGCGGCGGACCTTTCGATGTGCTCCTTCTTCCACGCAAGCGAGTCGCGATCGAACCGCAAGAGGGCGCCCGACTCGCTGAGCGCCACGATCGAATTGCCGACGAGCACGGCATCGGCCAGGGCATTCCGATCATGGTGATACGCGAAGTGGGCGGCCTGTCCCGAGGCGAGCCGGACCGTCCCCATGGCGGGCGAGCTGGGGTCATCGGCCCGGGTGTCCGACGAGAAGATCAGGAGCGCGGCGAGCAGGCCGAGCGATCGTCCGAAGCGTGGCGACATGGCGAGCCTCGATCGGTCAGCAAATTCGGATTTTTCGTACGAACCTTTCCGAGATTATCAGCGCCCGACCCGGACAAAGACAACACCCCGGTCCTCGATCGCCGCAACAATCCCATCGCGATGATCGGGATCAGCGGCGAGCGCTCTGACCTCCTCGCGATCGAGCATCGGCAGCGTATCCATCGCCTGGACCTTCCCGCCCTCGACCAGAATCAACCCCTCGCCGCCGAGCCAGAGGCGGCCGAGGCCGTCGCGAGCGAGGCGCCGGATCTTCCGGCCGGGATCGATCGGAAACGGAGCCATCGCGAGCCCATCCGCGGCGACGGCCCGCAGCCCCCGATCGGTCGCCAGCAGGAGACGGCCGTCCGGTTCCGCGATTGCGTCGAAGACGTTCGGCGACTGGCCGTCCGGGTCCACGATCGCGTCGAAGACGTTCGGCGGCCGTTTCTGGCCGGGCTCCTCGAGCGCGGCGGGCTCCAGTCGGGCCTTTCGATAACCGGGCTCATATCTCAGTCGAAGCAAGCTGCGAGAGCGCGTGTCAACAAGGTTCCACGGCGGCCCGCTTCCGCCGGTCGGGACCAGTTGCGGCGCGGCGATGCTCCGCCAGTCGATCGTGCGGACGTTCCGATTCCGAGTGGCCGTCCCCGCCGGAATCCATCGGCCGTCGACGAACCGACGGACGGCATCGCCATCGGCGTTCCAGAGCTGGCCGTCGGGCGTGAAGAAGCTTTCGGAAGCGAGGTACGACCAGGGATCGGTCCCGAGGATCCGGGGCCGGCCGTCGACCCATCGGGCCGTCACACATTTCGGCTTGCTCCGTCCGGAAATATCCGTGCCGACCGTGACGATCGATCCATCGCGATCGACCAGAACGCAGGCGCTCTCCCAGTCGGAGGGCCGTTCATCCCAGCCGGGCGGCCTCTTCGAACGGAACCGGACCCTTTCCCATCTCCCGTCGCGACGCCGCCAGACCTCTCCGTCGTCCTCGTCGTCGTCGAAGAAGAGCAACCCCTCGGACGACGCCACGATCCGGACGATCGACCGGGCGGCGAGCGGGTGTCGGATCGTCGCTCGGCCGTCGGCGACGCGGACGAGATCTTCATCCTCGGTGGCGAGGTAAAGGCTCGATGACTGGCCCGGTCCCTCCATCCGGACGACCGATCGGATGCCATCGCCGTATTCGCCCTCCAGGTCGAGATCGGTGATCTTCCGCCATCGGCGCAGGCGAGCGTCGGCCCTGTAGAGGGCCCGGCCCGCGACCACGAGCAGCGACCCGGTCGCGGGATCCTCGACGATCCCCCAGATCGGCTCGGAGGGGTGGTGGATATCGCGGGACCCCCGATGATCCGGCTTCGCGAACCCCTCCATCCCGCCCTCGTCCGTCCTCTTGCTCCGATCGTAGAGCGGCTCGGCCCTCCCCGTATCGACGCGAAAGATGTAGGCGCTTGAGGTCGTCATGTGCGTGAGGCCGCCGAAGGCCCAGACCTGGCCGTGGCGCGTCTCGAAGAAGCCGGTGATGCCGTCGAGGAACGGCCCCCACCCGCGAAGCCACTGCGGGAGGATCTCGTGGACCCGGCCCGTGTCGAGGTCCATCGAGGCGCACCAGCCGCCGAACTCGCCGATATCGACCCCCAGCCAGAGCCGGCCCTTGCGGTCGAGCCGATAGGCCGTGTAATCGAAGCCGCCGGCAAGATGGATCGGCCCGCCCGCGTCGACGATCCGGCCGCGGGCCGGGTCGTGGACGAAAGGGTAAGAGAGCCGGGCCCGTTGGCCCTCGTAATCCTCCCCCCAATGCTTCCCCTCGAAGACGCCGACCAACCTCGGCGACGGCCGCCCGGCGTTCGCGACGCGACCGGCCCAGAGCACCTTCCCGCGCAGGCGGCCGATCGGGACGACGTCGAGCGTCGCCGGATCGACCCGCATGACGCGCCCGTCGGCGAGCCCGGCGAGGATGGTCCCGTCGGGCCCTCGATCCAGCGAGGTCGCGAGGGCCGAGCCGGTCCACCGACGCGTCGGCCGGAGGGTTTCGGGATCGTAGCGGAGCAGCCGGCCCGATTCGGTCCGCGCGATCAGGCCATCGCCGGCCGGAACGAGCTGGGCGAGGCCGCGGGGCGGCTGGTGCCACTCATAATCCGCCGAGGCACCCGAGGCGAGCTGGACCGTCCCGTCCGGCGCGAGCGGAACCGATCGCGGTTCATCGGCCGACCCGATGAGCGGGGCCATCGCCGCGAATAGGGCGGCAAGCGATCGGACGATCCGAAGGCTCATGATTTTCCTCGTTTTGAGTGTTTCTGATCGCGGAGCCGGCTCCATCCGGAGATTGCTGGTGCGTTCGGGTTGGTTCCTCCGAAGGGAGGAGCCGCGTCGGTCGAAGTTGGCACCACGATCCTACCTCGGCCCCTCGATCCGCGCCTTGAGGACTTCGGGCAGGGCGTCCCAGGCCGATTGGTAGGACGCTTCCAGCGGCGCGGGGATGTAGACCGACGGTTCGAGGAAGACCGGCATCTCGGGCAGGATCTCGCCGACGGCGATCGGCTCGGCATAGTTCGTCGGAATCGGGCCGGAATCGATCGAGGCCGCCATCAGCCGGCGGACGGCGGTCGGCTCGTCGATCTCCTCGCCGAGCGCGAGCCAGGCGGCGTGCAGGACCCCATTGGGGTCGTGCTCGCCGGGCGGAAACAGGTCGACGAGCAGCAGGTGAACGCGTCCCAGAATCCCCCGACCGATCGATTCGACGAGGGCGTTCAGGGCTGTCGAGGACGCCTTGTCGGCGGGCGTCACGATCTCGATCACCGAGACAATCCGCCCATCGCGATGATGCACGGCGATCCGGTCAGAGGTTCGGGCCGGCTCGATCGCGGCGAAATGGTCGTCGGGCATCCGGCCGGCGTTGAGGGCGTCGACGAGGGCGCTGATCCATCGGTGTCGGAAGGTGTGGAACGTCGACGCCTCAGCGCGGGACCAGTCGTGGATCGGCATTCGAGAACCCTTCTGGTTTGACGGGGAGGCTCATCATCGCGCGGGCCAGAGCGCGCTGGCGGGATGGCTTTTCTTCGCGGGCCTCGGTGCGAGGGGCTCATCATCGCGCGGGCCAGAGCGCGCTGACCAAGGATACCGCGCGGGGCCCTCGGGGATGAAGCGGCAGCAGGCGCAAGACTCGGTCGACTTTCGGACGAAAACCACGGCTTTCACGTACGACAGGTTTCGGACCACCAACCCCGACCTCGGACGCCCGGAGTTCCGTGCGGCCTTGCACCTCCAACCGCACCCCCGAACCTACCCGATCGCGACAGAAATCGAATGACGTCGCCCCTTTCCCAATGCATTGGCCTAAAATTGCAAGGTATTCAGTCAAAGATTTCGCTGATACCACGCCTAATGCCACACGGATTGTTGCGAATTCGTTTTGAATATACCTAAAGAGCTTTTGTAAGCGACATGGATCAAAAAAATATTCAGAGTATTGTGAAATCCTAAAATTCATGTTAGCCTCATTTATGCTCATGGAACCGATGGAGGTTTGATGGGCCTGGTCCGATGCGGCACAAGAGGAGCTTCATTTATGTCTATGCGATTTTTGGGATTGCTGATTCTCTCGCTATCAGGCCTGCTCTGGTCCGACGACGAGGCGCGGGCCGAAATGGTCCTGACGTCGTCGGCCACCGGCGCCGGCTACAAGCTGACCACCTTCGCCACCGGTTTCCCTTCCATCGCGTCGATTGGCCCGGCGGGCATGGCGTTCACGGGTAATACAGTCATGGTCGCCGGCTACGGGTCGGGTAACATAAGTGTCTTCAGCGACCAGGATGGTCAGACGTATGGCAAGGGCCTCTACCAGAATAGTGGCGCATATTCGAGCGCTGCGTCTGGCCTGGCCACGACTGGCGGCATCGTGTATCTGTCCAACTACTCCGATGGAAGGGTATACGCCCTCAACAACGACGGCACCGAGAAGGCTCAGCTTGCCACCGGCCTCGGCAGCATCGACGGCCTCGTGACCGATCCGATCAACGGACACCTCCTCGTCTCATCCAACGCCAACGGAGGGACCGTCTACGACATCAACCCCTCGAACGGCGCGGTCACCAACCTCACCACCTCGCTGAAACTGCAATTCTCAGGCGTTAGCGACGGCCTGACCTTCTCGGCCGACGGCCAGACCCTTTATGCGGCTATCAACGGGAATACCGTTCAGGGCGTCGACATGAAGACGGGGAAACTCACCCTCTCGATCTCCATCAGCGGGGCCGATGGCACGGCGCTGGGGACCGGCAGTCTGGCCGGCAATCTCTTCGTGAACACCAATTTTGGCTACCTCTACGAGGTGAACCTGACCGGAACTCCTGTGGCGACCGAACTGGCCTCCGGGGGATCTCGCGGCGATTTCGTCGCGGTCGACCCGACCAATGGCAGCCTTCTGATCACCCAGTCCGACCGGATCCTGAGGCTGACGGCCCCGGCTGGCGGCGGTTTCGGCTCGGTGCCGGAGCCCTCTTCGATCTTGATGATCGTCACCGCGCTCCCCATGGGCCTGGCCTACGTGCGGATACGGCGCCGGCGCGCTGGCCTCGCGCCGCGAGCCTGAGGGACGGGACGATCGCGAACGTGGTGGACCGTCCACCGGGCAGGGCGCGGCACCCTCGGCGCCGTGCCCTCCCGGATTGGCGTCTCCGGTCGTCGTTCTCAGATGCCCTGGCGTCGACGCGTCGACGGCCGATTGATGGTTGCTGTTGACGCGCGGCCCGACGGTCCCTAGACTCCCTATCGAGTCTCCAGAAGTTTGCCCCGGGCCGGATGCCCGGGGGATGACGGCCTGCGCAAGCAAGGGCCGGATCGGACCATCGCGGAAAGGATTCCGCCCCATGCGACCGACGAGCCGGATATCGGCATGGGCCGCCACACTCGCGATGGCGGCCGTCGCCGGATTGGTGACCGTCGCCGGTTGTGCGCTGAACAGGCCCGAGAGCCAGCCCGGCCGTCTCTTCGAGCAGATCGGCCGCAACGGCGGCGGCGGCCAGGTGATCCAGCCGAGGCAGTGCCTGATCCGGGTCGCGATCCTCGAACGACCGTTCCGCGACCCGGCGGTCAACGAGGCCGCCTGGCGAGTGGCCGACGAGCAGATCCTCAGCCCCGAGGCGCGCAAGGCGCTCGCCTCCAATGGCCTTCGCGTCGGTCGCATCCTTGGCGAGTTGCCGAAGGAGCTGGAGTCGCTCCTTCGCGGCCGGGGGCCCGGCCAGGATCCGGTCGAGCCGGCCAACCTGCTGGTGGAGAGCGGCCAGCCCTCGCCGATCAGTCTCACCCCCCGAATGCCCGAGGTCAGCCTGCTGCTCGACCGCGGCGACCGCGTCAACGGTCGCGACTACATCGACGCGAGCGGCTTCCTCCGCCTCACCCCCAGCCACTCCGGCGCCCGGGGGGTTTCGCTCCGGATTACCCCCGAAATCCACCACGGACCCGTTCAGCGAACGTTTCCAACCCTGCCGAATCCCTCCGGGCTCGCCCCGCAACAGTTCAGCATCCGCGATGCCCAGAAGGAAGAAATCCTCACCGACCTCGCCTTCGACCTGACACTCGAAGACGGCCAGGTCGCGATCCTCGGCACCCATCCCGAGTCGATCCAGAGCCTCGGCACGTTCCTCTTCAGTCCCAGGGTCGCCGACAACCAGGAGCGTCGACAGCGGATCGTCCTGATCTGGGCCTCGCGGAACATGAGCGGAGTGATCGCCGGCACCCCGAAGGCCGAACGACCGAGGCGCCCCAAACCTGCGATGACCGAGCCGACCGCCAACCCGGCTCCGCCGGATCCCACGCCCCCGCCGATCCCAGCCACGCCGCCACCGACCTCCGGGGATAAGTAACCCGTCGTCCGTCGTGAATGCGCTGACGAAAACCCGGGAGACCCGCGAGCGACCGAAAACCGAAAACCGAAACCGGAATACCAGGACACAACAAGGAGCCTGACCATGGATGGTGAACGGCGACGCGAGCGGCTAGATTGGAAGGGTCTTCGGGTGGAGGGGACCGAGGTGCAGCCCAGGTACCTCCGCTGGAAGGCGCATTCGGCGCACGGAGTGGGGTCGGGATCGGGATCAGGCACCGGCAGCGGAATTGCGGCGCCTCATCGGATGGCCCGGGCGTGGCGGGACCGCCGGGCGGAGTTGCGGGTCATGAGTTCGGAGACGGATTCTGGCGAGGATCAGGGCTCTGGCGGTCTCCGGGCTAGCTCAGACCGGGTCCGGCTCGACGGATCGGACGGCGAGGGAGGCGGCCAGATCCTCCGGACGGCGCTGTCGCTCTCGCTGCTGACCGGCCGTCCGTTCCGAATCGACCGGATCCGGGCGAATCGCGAGAAGCCGGGCCTCCGGCCGCAACACAAGACGGCCGTCGAGGCGGCCGCCGAACTCGGCCATGCGCGGGTCGTCGGTGCCGCGGTCGGGTCGCGCGAGCTTTCGTTCTCACCAGCCGAGTATGAGCCGAGAGACCTCACGCTCGACATCGGCACCGCCGGCTCGGCCGGCCTGGTCCTTCAAACGCTCCATCTGCCGCTGGCCCTCCGCGCCGGCTCGGGAATTCGCGTCGTCCTGACGGGCGGCACGTTCAACCCGAAGGCGCCGGCGTTCCCGTTCCTGGAATCGACCTGGCGCGGGTATCTCTGGGCGCTCGGCATGCCGACCTCGCTGACCATGCCCGCCGCCGGTTTCTACCCGAAGGGTGGCGGTCGCCTCGAAGCCTGGATCGAGCCGGCGCAGCCGCGCCCGTGGTCGTCGACCTCGCGCGGCCCGCTCCGGCGAATCCGGGGCGTCGCCGGCGTCGCCAACCTCCGCGACGAGATCGCCGAGCGAATGATCGCCCGCGCGATGGAGCGGTTGAAGGCGGCCGGTGTCCTCGCCGAAAACGTCGAGATCGCGATCGAGGCCGAGCGATGGGCGAGCCCCGGCCAGGGCGCCGCGATCGCCCTGATCGCCGAGCACGACGGCGCGATCCCGGCCACATTTGTTGGCCTCGGCGAGCGCGGCAAGACTTCCGAAACCGTCGCCGATGAGGCCGTCGACCAGCTTCTGGCCTTCGAGGCGGTCGCCGAGGCCCCCGTCGATCCGCATTCCGCCGATCAGATCCTGCTCCCGCTCGCCATGGCGCCGGGACGGAGCGAATACCTGGTCAGCGAGGTCACCGAGCATCTCCGGACCAACGCCCGGACCATCGCCGCGTTCCTCGAACGGACGATCGCGATCGAGGAGCCCGAGGCCCCCGGCCAGCCTGGACGCGTTGTCATCGAATGAGACGCGACCGATCGAAGCAGCCTGATCGATCGCTCACACCCCGGGGACCGCATCCGCAGATGCCGGCCCCCCCTGAGTTGCGGGCGATCGGGTCATATTCGGCCGTATAATTTTTTTTTATTACTATTCTTTTCTTCTTATTAAAATAATTTTTCTCACTGTTGT
>DAIDJI010000163.1 GCA_027451455.1 Planctomycetales bacterium
TTCTCAACCGGCCAGGCCCGGCCAGTCTCGCCCCGCTCGAAGCGGAAGGGGAGCTCCTGCGCGCGGAATTTTAGCGGCGCGGGATCGTCATGAGCCAGGGCTCCCGCGTCGCCCGAAGTCGCAGCGATCGGCACCAGCTCCCGACCGCATCCCGGCGCAAGCCCGATCGTGATCAAGATTGGCAAGAGGAACATTCGCCGTTCCATGAGACCCTCGCGAGGATTCGGTCCGGCTCCTATCTCCTCCGTCTGCTCTCACGGCGCTCGTGATTTCCGGGGTTACCCCAGGGCTTGCCTCAAGGCCTGAGCGAGATCGGGCGGTGATCGAGCACTCGATAGCGATCGTCAAATTCGGTCACTTCGATCGTATGATCAGCCGGGATATTGCGAAAGACCTGCCTGGTCCGGCTGGTCGGCCAGTAGACTTCGAGGGTCGCCACCTGCGTAGCGCGGGCGAGGCCGATCGTTTGCTCCATCGGATTGCCACCGAAGCTGCTGCCCGACGAGATGTGGCGATGGACCGTTGCCGGGCGATCGCCGGCCGTGAGAACCTTGATCCGGGCCCCAATCGCCGCCCGGTTCGTCTTCTTGCCGACGAGTCTGACAGTGAGCCAGTGGTTTCCCTGTCCCGGGTTTTGGAAAAGAAGATTGTGATACTTGTCGCCGCTGACGCCACCTCCCATCTCGACGAAGAGGTCGAGGTCGCCGTCACGGTCCCAGTCGCCACAGGCCACACCGTGCCCCTTCTGGAGATGTCCCGTCCGCGACGAGGAAGAGATATCGACGAACCGTTTCCCCTCGACGTTCTTGAGCATCCGGTTCGGGACCAGGAAGCCAAAGCTCAGTCCCCCAGTGGCGTGGTACATGTCCAGCCATCCGTCATTGTCGAAGTCGCCGTAGTTCGATCCCATTGTCGCGAAGAAAACCCCGAGGCCGGTGGAAAGGCTGACGTCCTCGAAGCCCTTTCCCTCCAGGTTGCGATACAGCCGGTTGCCGGTCCGTTCGACGGGCATCCCCAGGAGGCCAGCGATGACGTCATCCATCGGCCGGTCGTAGTAGACGGCGAAGAGATCGAGCCATCCGTCGTTGTCGTAATCGAAGGACCAGCAGGAGAAGCCCTTCGGGCCATCGATCCCCATTGGGCTGGTGACCTCCTCGAACCGGCCCTCGCGGTTGTTGTGGTAGAGCCGGGCGGCGTCGGCCATGTTGTTGACGAAGAGGTCCGGGAAATCGTCGTTGTCGTAGTCAAGCCAGGTGCATCCCTTGGCGAAGCGTTCGCGACTTCCCTGAACGGCGGCCCGCTGGCCGACTTCCTCGAACGTCCCGTCGCCCCGATTACGGTAGAGCCGGTTCGGCTGCTTCTCGCACGCGATGAAGAGATCGACGTGGCCGTCGTTGTCGTAGTCGGCCCACGCAGCAGCGTTGGAATTCACCGGGTCGAGAAGCCTGGCACGCTTCGTGACGTCCTCGAATCGACCACCACCGAGGTTGCGGAGCAATGAAGGTCGCATCGGCCATTCGTGCCAGGCCCCGCGCGGAATGAAGACGTCCAGATGTCCGTCGTTGTCGAAATCGGCCTGGTAGCAGACCAGGCCGCCGAGCTGACCCGAGAGCCCGGCCTGCTTCGTGCGGTCGACGAAAGTTCCGTCACCGTTATTATGGTAGAAGGCCATGTGCTCGGTCGGGTCGTGGCAGGTGATGAGGATGTCGAGCCGGCCGTCCTCGTCGAAGTCGTCCATGATCGCGCCGCCTGACTCGTTGATTCGGTCGCCGAGCCCGGTTGAATGGCTGATCTCGCGGAAGGCGCCGATGTCGAACTCGGAGTGAAAGAACCTCGAGAGGTCGAGTCGATACCGGGGATCAACCTTCTCGGGGTACTCGCCGAGGGTCATATGAGCGAGGTTAAGGAGCCATCGCGCCTGCAAATCGTCGGGAAACTGGTTGAGGTATTCCGTGAAGTGGCGGATGGCGGTCCTTGAGCCTGTCGGCCTGGTATGGACGGCCGACGGAGCGATCGGAAGCAGGCAGGCGCTGTCACCAAGGCACATCAGACAGTTCTCGTCCTCGCCTCGGCGGAGGGCCGAGACGCCCTGGAGGAACAGAACCGTCCCGAGCGCCGATCGAGAAAACTCCAGGTCGGACCGAACGAGCGTTTTCAGCTCCTCCCAGACCTCGTATGCCTGCGCGGGCCGGCCCTCATAGCCGAGAAGAATCGCCTTGAGGTAGAGAGACGAGAACTTGCCGTTGCGGGTGAGCCCTGGATCGGCCAGTTGTCGCTCGACAATGGCAAGGCCCTGGTCGCCCGGCCGGTTCCAGTGTTCGGCAATCTCCGCGAGCGAGGCATCGGGCCGCCAGGGCTTGACCGCGAACAGGGCCGCCGTGAATCCTCCCTGGTCGATCGGCAGCGACAGTGGACGATACCGGATGTTCGGGAGGAACAGCCGCCCGTCGTCGGCCCGGGGCGGGACGGGCTCTACCTTGGCCACCGCAGTCTTCGTCTCCCACCGAGGCAGAAGCCGAAGTGAGACGACTCCCACGACCAGCAAAAGCACGGCGGCGAGCATCAGGCGACGATACATCAAAGGCTCCTTCCCGAGCGTATTCAAGATGGTCAATCGAAATATCATTGTAAACGCCATCAGGAGTTGCCCGGGACCCTCTGCCCGATCCATTTCCACGAGATCCGTAGGGGATCGCTTCCCAGATCGGGTCTCCGCCGCCGATAATGTTCTCTCGGGCTGGGGCGACGCCTTCGATGAAGAAACCGTCGAAGGTCCCACTCGGGATGGCCGTCCCTCATCCGAGACCATGATCCAATCCGGCTGCAAGCATCACCACGGATCGACCTCGGGAGCAGAGCGACCATGCGGATCAGGCGATGGCGAGGTTTCCGCCCGTTCGGGGAGCCTCTCGACGGTCGATGGATGCCGTCTGGTTTCACACCCTCGCAGATCGTCGACGCCTACGGACTGGGTGGGATCGTCTTTCACTCATCCACGGGCGCCTCAATCGCGGCTGACGGAACCGGTCAAACGATCGCCATTGTTGACGAGTACCACGACGCGAACTTGCAGGCGTCGCTCAACGTCTTCGATATGCAATATGGGCTGCCGAGCCTCACAGTCAACGTGATCAATCAGGCCGGTAACCAGTCGGATTCCGGCTGGGCGACCGAGGAAACGCTGGACGTCGAATGGGCCCATGCCATCGCCCCCGGCGCGAAGATTACTGTGGTCGAGTCGTCGCCCGGCACGACTTCCAGCCAGGAATTCACCAACCTGATCAATGCGGTGAAAACTGCAAGCCAGGCCCCGGGTGTCTCTGTTGTTTCCATGAGCTGGGGTTACACCGAGTCCAGTGGTGAGTCCTCCAACGATTCGACCTTCCTGGCATCAGGTGTCACCTTCATCGCGGCGAGCGGCGACAGCGGTGTGATCCAGTGGCCCTCGACGGCGCCCGGAGTCCTCTCAGTCGGTGGGACCTCGCTCACCCTTTCCGGCTCGGGCGGATACGGCTCGGAGACGGGATGGAACAACGCGGGTGGCGGCGTCAGTTCTTTCGAGACCGAATCGTCCTTTCAGAAGGTTGTGCAGACGACCGGCAACCGGAGCACGCCTGACGTCTCGTTCGACGGAAATCCGCAGACGGGCGTCTCGATCTACGTGATCCCACCGGGAGCCCCCGCCGACCAGGGAAAGTGGGGAGTTGTCGGCGGGACAAGCGTCGGTGCGCCGGCCTGGGCCGGGATCATGGCCATCATCAACCAGGGCCGCGGCCTGGTCGGTCTGGCATCCCTGACGGGTGCAACCCAGGTCCTGCCCACAATTTACGCCCTTCCGGCCTCCGACTTCAACAAGGCGCCGATATCCGTCGGCGGCAGCGCCTCAAACATGGCAATCGGCACGGCGAACTACAATACGCAGGCCGGCCTTGGCTCGCCGGCCGGCGCTGCGTTCATCGAGGCGATGGTCGGTAGCACAACATCGGCACCCACGCCGAGTCCCTCGCCGACGTCGAGCCCCGGCACACCGCCGGGCCTCAGGCCCTCGCCACCTCCCATCCCGATCTTCGGTCCATCGCCGACCCCACCGCCGGTGATTGGCCCGCAGCCGGCCCCTCTGCCAACACCGACCCCATCCACCACACCTCCGCCGGCCCCGCCGCCTCAACCGGCGCCAGGGCCCTCCTCGCCTGCACCGAAACGTCGGCACGTTCACGTTGCAAAGCCAAAGTTGCATCATCCGAAGGTCCGACATCCCCTTCTCGGCAAGGCCCCCGGCCACGTCAAGGACCGGCTCCCCGGCCTGCCCCGACACCACCGGGCATCCTGATCCCGGCCGATCGACTCCTCACCACAACCTCGCTATCTTTCTGCTTCACTAAATGTTAAACTTCCGGTGGATACTTGAGGGTATTTGCCGAGTTGGGAAGCGGGTTCCGTGTGAGGAGGCTTCCACATGGGAGTCAGCAGATCGGGCCAGGCGACGGGCGTTGCGGTCTCGCGACGGGCCTTCGTCCAGGCGGGATACTCAGGGCTGCTCGGGCTCGGATTGCCGCAATTGCTGGCTGCGCGGGCGGCCTCGGCGGGTACTTCGGCCTCCGGTCCGCGCCGGGTTCGGTCGGTGATGGTGATCCTGCTCAGCGGCGGACTTGGCCAGCACGACTCGTTCGACATGAAGCCCGAGGCCCCCGACGCGATGCGGGGCGAGTTCCGGCCGATCCAGACGTCCGTGCCCGGAATCGAGGTCTGCGAGCACCTGCCGGGGCTGGCCGCGCGACTCGATCGGCTCGCCGTCGTCCGGACGATGTCGCACCCCGAGGGGAACCACCTCGTCGCGGTGCATCGGGTGTTGACCGGCCACCCGTCCCGCCCGCGCGGGGCCTCTGACCTCGACCGAGTGGCCTCGCGCGACGACTTCCCCTGCTTTGGGGCCGTGGTTAGCCAGGTTCGTCCACGGGCTGACGGAATCCCGGATGGCGTCTCGCTTCCGATGCGGTTGATTGAGGGGCCGCTAACCTGGCCGGGGCAGGACGCCGGGTTCCTCGGCCCGCGACACGATCCCTGGCAGATCCGCCTCGACCCGAACCGCCCCGATCGTCGCGACGAAAGTTTGGCGATCGCGCCTGGGCTCGACCCCGACCGGTTGCATCGCCGCCGTCATCTCCTGGCCCAATGCACTCACCCGGCGTCGAATGACCCCTTCCTCGGCCAGCAGGACGCCGCGCTGGCGATGCTCTGCAATGGCGAGGTCGGCCGAGCGCTGGACCTTTCCCGCGAGGATCCACGGCTGATCGAGCGCTACGGCGACAACCTTTTCGGCCGGTCTCTTTTAATCGGCCGACGGCTCGTGGAGGCCGGCGTCCCGGTCGTTCAGGCCACGATGGGCATCGTTCAGACCTGGGATACACACGTCGCCAATTTCCCCCGCCTGAAGAACGATCTGCTGCCCAGGCTCGATCGTGGTGTCTCGGCGCTGCTCGACGACATGACCGCCCGCGGCCTGCTCGAAGAGACACTGATTGTGATGCTCGGCGAGTTCGGCCGGACGCCGAGAATCTCTGAGCTAACCCCTGGCGCCGTCCCCGGCCGCGACCACTGGCCGTTCGTATTCCCGGCAATCTTTGCCGGTGGCGGCGTCGTGGGCGGGCAGGTCATCGGCAAGTCTGACCGCCTGGGCGCCCACCCCGTGACGCGATCGTTCGGCCCGCCTGACCTCGCCGCCACGCTCTACACGGCCCTCGGAGTGGACCCGTCCACCGAGCTCCGTGATCGCTTCGGCCGGCCGATCCGTCTCTGTACCGGCGAGGTCATCGACCCGATTTACACGGCTGCTTCCATCTGAGCCGTAAGATTGCTTCGCGCGCGCTCCCCACGTCGGACCGCGATGGAAACCTGTGGAAGAGGCAAACACGGCGAGGGGCCTCGATCGGCCCAATCGGGCCCCTCGCCGGGCTCAACTCGCGACCACGGTTGGCCGCGATCGATGTTCCCGCGGCGGATGGGGCGGAAAATCCCTCGGTGGCGCCGACGGCGTCCGAAGGATTCTCGATCGCATTCCGATCGTGTCGAGGCTGATCGACGGCGGGATTTGCAGTAGAATTCCGGAGATCGCTCAGGATTCCGGAGAGTCGGTCGGTCTTCGCTTTCCGTCCGAAATGTCGAAGTCGAACCGAACCTGCCCCTCCTCCAGTCTGAGCCGGGCCTCGAAGCGGTTGCCGCCCTTCGACCGGAAGCCGCGGAGCACGGGAGTGCGCCCGTCTCGCAGCAGCGACTGCGCCGTCCGGAGGCCGATCGCCTTGCCCGCGATCGTCTTCCAGATCGCGAACTTGCACCCCTGCCGCCAAGCCTTACAGCCGAACGACTTCGGCTGCTCGACCACCTCCGAACCGCAGAGCGGGCAAGTTCCCAGCGCGACGGTGCCGAATTCTTCGCTTGAACTCGGCGAATCTCTGGCTTCCTCCGAGGTTTTCGGCTTCCGCGATCGTCGGGGCTTGGTCGATGGGGGCCCAGCCGGAGCAGGACTCTCCGTATTGGGCGACTTCCGACGAGTGGCCGCACGGCCACCCGACTTCCCTCGGGTCCTTCGCTCCGATCCCTCCGGCTTCACCCCCGATCGGCGCGGTCCACCGGTCGGCACAGGAACATCGTCGAGGGCGCCCGAGTCGAGCAGTTGCAGGAGGAATGGACCGGCTCCCTCGATCGTCAACGGATCGAGTAGCACCCGACACTGGAGCAGCTCTCGGATCTTCTCCTCGTCCAGTTCGAGACCGCGGTACTCGCGCCAGAGGACGAACGGGCATCCGTCGCGCCACCCCGAACATCCATACCCGCGCTTTCCCTCGATCACGGGTCGTCCACACCTCGGACAGTCGCCCAGTCGGCTGGAGTCGATCGCGACCTCGGCACCCGATCGAATGACCTCGCTGGTGTAGCGGACGATCTCCGCCATGAAGGGTCCGCGGCGAAGCTGGCCTCGCTCGATCTGACGGAGCTTCGCTTCCCAGTCGCCGGTCAGCTCCGGACTCTTCAGGGCGCGGTTCCGGACAATCGCCACGAGGTATCGGCCAAGGTCCGTTGCGATCAGAGCCTTCCCCTCGCGCACGATGTAGCCACGGTCGATGAGGGTCTCAATGATCGCCGCTCGGGTGGCCGGCGTCCCGAGCCCACGCTCCTTCAAAGCTTCCTTCAGGTGTTCTTCCTCGACGAGCTTGCCGGCCGTCTCCATCGCGCCAAGGAGGGTATTCTCGGTGAACGGCTTCGGTGGCGTCGTCTCGCCCCGGCGCACATAAGGCTCATGCGGACCGGTCTCGCCGACACGGAACTCGGGTAGGTCCTGCTCGTCGTCCCCTTCCTTGCGGTCGTCCTCCCGGCGCGGATAAAGGACGGTCCATCCTGGATCAAGCACCCGGACGCCCCGGGCGCGGAACGGAACGTCCTCCGAGGACGCCTGGATCGTCGTGATCTCCTTGACACAGGCCGGGTAGAAGGCGGCGATCAGGCGGGTGACCACGGCGTCGAAGACCTTCTGCGCCGGTGAGCCGAGACTGCCCGGACACTTCCCCGTCGGGATGATCGCGTGGTGGTCGCGGACCTTCGCGTTGTTGACAATCCGACCGGTGAAAACCAGTGCCGAGAGGTCAAGCCGACCAATCTCCGAAGAACGAAGCGAGCGCAGCTCCTCTAGGATGCCGGGAATCTGCCCCTTCATGTCGTCGCCGAGGTACCGCGAATCGGTCCTCGGGTAGCTGATGTACTTGTCCTCGTAGAGCGATTGCGCAACCTTGAGCGTCGCGTCGGCCGACATCCCGTATCGCCGGTTCATGTCACGCTGGAGGTCGGTCAGGTCGTACAACTGCGGCGGAGCAACCCGCTCGGGCTTCCGCTCGACTCCCCGGACGTCAAAGGGCCGTCCAAGAATCCGATCAAGGACCGCGCGGGCGTCCTCCTCGCGAGCAAAGCGGTCGCCAGCGAACTTGAAGGTGACGTCCCGATATTTCGTCAACAGCTCCCAGAACGGCTCGGGGTGGAAGGTCCGGATCTCGTCGTCGCGGCGAACAATCAGCGCGAGGACTGGTGTTTGCACCCGCCCGACGCTCCACAGAACACCGTTCGACCGGTGCGCAACCGTGTAATACCGGGTCGCGTTCAGACCGACAATCCAATCGGCCTCGCTCCGACTCCGCGCCGCAGCGTAGAGATCGTCGTAATCCGAGAGTGGACGGAGCCGTCGGAAGGCGTCGCGGATGGCCGACTCGCTGAGCGAACTCAGCCAGAGCCGACGCGCCGGCTTCCCGACACATCCGACCAGCTCCTGAATATACCGGAAGATCAGCTCTCCCTCACGGCCGGCGTCGGTCGCACAGATCAGCTCGTCGGCCTCGCGGAAGAGTTTCCGGACGACCGCCAGTTGCTTTCGCGCGCGACCCTCATCAATCGCCTTGATCTCGAACCGCTCGGGGACAATCGGGAGCGACTCGACTGTCCATCGCTTCAGCGAGGGGTCGTAATCCTGCGGTTCCTTCAGCGTCGCGAGGTGCCCCAGAGCCCAGGTGACGAAATACCCGTTCCCCTCGAGGTAGCCCTCGCGGCGCGTCGATGCTCCCAGGAATGCCGCCAGCTCCCGCGCCACCGACGGCTTCTCGGCCAGAACCACTTTCATCCGAGCCTGCCTCCGCGATCCACCCCTTCGATCGCAACTATCCGATTGTACAGAATCGGGTTCAAGAACCAAGGGTGATCATTGGATCCTGGCTCGCACGGACTAACAGACCTCAAGACGGCTCAGAGGATGCACCGTGGCACACAATTTGCATTAATGATCGGCTGGAGCCGGTGCAGGTCCGGGACGATCCCGCGATGACGGCTCAGCCTGGACGAATCGTCCAGGCGACGGGTACGACGATCGGCGCGGCCCGCCGGGATAAGAGGCACTCCGATGGCAGCACACGCTATGAGGGATTCCGTGGAAACGCTCGACCATGCTGAGGACCACGCGGAATCAAACTTCGACTCGTTTGCGGACGGGACGCACGAGATCCAGTTGCGCGACGCCGGGGTTCTTCCCGCCACTGGCCGCTTTCTCGGCCGGATCGTCTACAACACGTCGTATGCATTGTCGTTCGGCGTGACCCTCCCGGTGATGATGGTCG
>DAIDJI010000164.1 GCA_027451455.1 Planctomycetales bacterium
CTTGCCGAGGCGTGGGAGTTTTCTTGCGCCCAGGGACATTCTGGCGAGAGTCGGCCGACTTCGATCCGTGCCAACCCGGATTCGATTCTCGTGCGGCCGACGTTCCCCGCGCAAGAAATGGCCCGGCCGGGGATACCGGGCCGGGCCTCTTGACGATTCGATCGATCCGCCGATTAACGCGACGTCCACGACCGCGGCACGTAGGAGGCGATCGCCTCGCCGGCCCGCTCGAGCGGGCCCGAGACGGTGTCGGAGAGACGATGGCGGGCGTGGTCCCACGACCCGGCGAGCGAGTCGCCCAGGCGATGACGGGCGTGGTCGAACCGCCCCGGCAGGTCGCGCATCCTCTCGGGCGCGTGCCGGCCGAACCAGCTTTCTTCCTCGCGGTCGAGCAACAGGGTGACGAGCAGCCCGAGCCCGAACCCGACGCCGAAGGCCGCCATCAGCGAGGTATGCGGGCGATCCGAGACGATCTGTCCGACAGCACCCCAGCGCCCGGCTTGCTCCTCGCCCGGATGCCCACCGTCGGAGCCGGGCCGGTCGCCGTATTCCTCGGCGTAGCTGGTACCTGGGTAACCCTGCTCGTACGGGGCATGCACCCGCTTCGAATGATTCCTCCTGGCCATGGAACGCTCCTCTGCCTCTGGGCAAATAAGGTCTCTCCCGATCGGGACAACATCCAGACTCCCAGGAGCAAAGGGGATGCCGCCACCGGGCGAACCCTCATCCGCAACCGTGCCGGGCACGAGGTTTGCGACCTCGCCCAGGGCGGGACGGGCCAGGCATCCGGCCCGGTTTCGATCCTCAAACGAAATCCAGGGGAGGCAACATGTCGACATTCTCCGCCGCGGAGGAATTCCGGACATCCGCGGAGCGAACAGTCCCTGGACGTCCCGAGAACGTCGGCGAGGCCGAGCGCTGGCTGAGCGGGATCGTCGGAGCCGCGATGGTCGCGGGTGGGCTGAAGGAACGCTCACTCGGCGGGCTCGCCTGGGCGGCTCTCGGCGGTGCCCTGATCTACCGGGGCGCGACCGGCCACTGCGGACTCTACCAGCGGCTCGGCATGAGCACCCTCGGCGGCCGAAACCCGGCCGTGAAGTGGGCGAAGGGAGCCCATCGCGGTGTCCTCGTAACGGGAGAGATCACGGTCGACCGCCCGATCGGCGAGGTCTATGCGTTCTGGCGGGATTTCGCGAACTTTCCCAGGTTCATGGCCCACGTGGAGAGCGTCCACGAGACCGGCCCAAACCATTCGCACTGGGTGGCGCGCGGACCGATGGGGACGCCCATCGAGTGGGACGCCGAGGTCTTCGCCGAGCGACCGAACGCCCTGATCGCCTGGCGATCCGTCGAGGGCTCGCGGGTGGATTGTGCCGGCTCTGTCCGATTCCGGCCGTCGGCGGGCGGTCGAGGGACTGACGTCCACGTCTCGATCAACTACGAACCCCCCGGCGGTCAGGCGGTCGCCGCGGTCGCCCGACTCCTCGGCGAAGATCCCCATACCCAGATCACCGAGGACCTCGCCCGATTCAAGACCGTCGTCGAGGCGGGCGCCACAACCGACCCAGGGGGACTGGGGATGTGAGCCGCTTCGACACAATCCCCTTGCCGATCTCTCATCTTCCCTGTTGAATATTCAATAGAAACAGGCGAATAAACGACGATCAGACCATCATCCGCCGGAGCGAACGGATGATGTACCGGTTCTCGGGCCGGTTGCGGGCGGCGATCCGGAGGAACCGGCCCGGCTCGAGGCCGCGCTTGTCGTCGCAGGTCCGGGTGTAGATCCCGCGCCGGACGAGCATTCGCCAGACGAGGTCCTCGGCGCTCAGGCCGTTCTGAAGCTCGACCAGCGCGAAATTCGCCTGGGTTGGGTAGACGCGCAGGCCCTCGGTCCGACGGAGCGCCGCGAAGAATCGGCGGGAGTTTCGGATAAACCGGACGCGCTCGCGTTCGTACCGCTCCTGGAAGTCGGGCCGCGAGTACAGGTCGAAGAAGTATTCGGCCAGTCCTGAGGAATTCCAGAGAAAGCCGTTGTCGAGCAGGGTCCGGACCCGCTGCGGGTCCATCACGGCGTAACCGGCGCGGATGCCGGCGACGCCGAAGTCCTTGGACATGCTCTTGACCACGATCAGGTTCGGATGCCGCCGAACCTCGTCGGCGACGCTCCGATAGGTGTAGCCGATCCCCTCAGTGGCGAAGTGGATGAAGCTCTCGTCAACGATGACATTCGGGACCTGGCGCAGCTCTTCGAGCAACCAGAGCATCGTGGCGTGTGCGATGTAGCCGCCGTCCGGGTTGTTCGGGTTGATCAGCACCACCGTGTCGGGCCGCTCGCGACGAACGAGATCCAGATAGCGAACCGGATCGAACCGAAAATCCTCTTCCTTGCGCAGGACGTTGAAGACAACCTGTGTCTCGGGCCGGGCAAACTCGTAATA
Source organism: Planctomycetales bacterium (assembly GCA_027451455.1). Classification (GTDB taxonomy): domain Bacteria; phylum Planctomycetota; class Planctomycetia; order Isosphaerales; family Isosphaeraceae; genus JAKAUH01. The sequence goes on from DAIDJI010000164.1 coordinate 2,442, forward strand.
GGCGGAGAATGTGGGCAGGTTGACGAGGATTTTTCGGTCGGTCAAACGGTGGAGAATCGCCTGGATGATCTCGATGGCGCCGTTGCCGATGAACAGGGAATCGGGATCGAGCCCGAGAACGGGAGCGAGCTTGGTAGCGATCACGCGGTTCTGCGAGGGATAGAGCTCGAGCAGAGCGCGGAGCCGCCGGGGTCGGATGACCTCGCGGTGGAGGTGTCCGAGGAAGAGGTTGGTGGCGTACGGATTGGAGAGGAAGCAGGCGTCGACCTTGAGGCGGAGTTCCGGGATCTGCTTGGCGAGGGTCCAGGCGCTGGGGGAGTGGGAGCCGGCCTCCCTCTTGAGTTCCTTGATCCGCTCGACAATTGCCTGCTCGCGGGCGTTGAAGCGGGACCGTCGTAAGTCCGGAGTTGGCGGCTTCTGGAGCCAAGGGGCGGTCAGGCCCAGGCCGAGGGAGAACGGCTTGAACTTGGAGCCGGGTTCGCGGGTTCGCTGGACGATCACTTCAGCCTCGTTCGTGGACGCGTTGGCGAGCCGGATGGCCGTCGACGTGATGGGACGCCTCGCCTCAAAGGGGACTTCTCGCCGGGCACCCGTGCCCGGATCTCCGTCATTCCTCCATGGCTCCTTCATCCGAACTTAGCATTGCTCATGGTAGGACGAAACTCGGCGGGCGACAAGACAGTGCTGTCGGCAATCCGCGGGCTCGCCGATGGCCGGACCCGCGGCGACCCGTGGCGTCCCGGACCCGAGGCGCCCTATAATCCGACGAGGACGCTCGCCCAGCGGACCCTCGCGCGTCGAGCGGGACAGGGCCGGGCGCGCCCCCGGATCGAGAGCCCGGGTCCGGCTACGGGGGGGCCTGGACAGGGGAGGGACCACGATGACGGTGCGGGAGCGGCCTCACTTCGTCCTCAAGCCGACCGAACTGGCAGGATGGCTCGACCAGGAGCCGGAGAAATGGTGGATCGTCGACGGCGACCCTCGGCTGACGGGAGAGGTCGATTTCCCCTGCCCCGCCCAGGAATTATCCGAGGTCCTGCGGCGCCACAAGAAGGATCTTTTCCTCTATCCCCTCGAGTCGAAATCGATCGAGCCGCAACCGGTCGGGCAGCCTATCGAGTGTCGGAGGCTCGATGAGATCGCCGATCGGGATAACCTCGATCGTCGGCGGATCTTCGCCTTCTCCTGGGCGGATCGCGACGACGAATGGCTCCTCGTCGAGTATCCCTCGCGGAAGATCTCGGAACTGCGCGACTGAGGGGGACCGTCGTGGCGAAGAAGAAAGGCCGTCCCCCCATCGACCTCCGCGACAAGGTCGGCGAGATCCTCCTGCACACCGAGCCGCTGGGGCCCGAGTCGCTAAGCCCGATCGCCCACTACCGGCGGGCCATTAATGCGAACCTCGGTCTGATCGACTACATTGAGGACCATTCGAGCGGGATGCCCCACTATCCGGCGAGCAAGGCGAAGCACATGGGGCATCTTCGGCGGCTCATCCTCGCCAACCTCATCGAGACCTTCGAGCGGTTCATCAAGGAGCTCGCCGCCGTCTGCATTGATCAACTTTCGAACTACGTGACCGACGATCGCTACAACGCGTTCTCAGCGAACGGCAACGAGCTCATCGCCCACTTCGAGGCGGGCTCGGTCGGCAAGGCGCTCTGCGAGTCGGACACTTGGCTGAATAACAAAGATATCAGCGCACGATTTCGTAAACTCCTGGCCCCTGCCGGCAAGGACGTGTGGGAAGAGTACCTCTTGCCTTCCAGGAATCAAGGTAAGGGCGACTCGAAGGACGACCAGGAGAGGCAAGCCGCGACCCTCGCGATCCTCTGGCAGATCCGGCACAACCTCACCCATAACTCGGGGGTGCTGACTGGCTCCGACTCGATGAAGCTCAGGGTCCTGACCGGACGGCCGGTCGAGAAGGGCCGGATCCTGGTCCCGACCGAGGAAGATCTCCGTTATGCCAAGCGGTTCTTCTCCGGGACCGCGGACGACATCAACGGCCGGGTCGGGAAGCAGCTCGCGTCCCTGCTCGGGGCGATCCACGACAAAACCCCCATGCTCATCGATCCGGAGAGCAAGGCCCAGGAACTCGCGAACATCTTCGCCATGACGATCAAGATCGGGACCGCCGAGGCCGATCCCGCCGCCTGGTGACCGCCCGGCCGTCGCCGATCGAGCCGACTTCCCCTCGAATCCCCGGGCGGCGAGCCTCGGACGGGGATCGATCGCAATCCGTACCCGTTCCATGGGCCGCCCCGATCGGTCATACTGACCCGCGTCCTTCGAGAGCCGGTAGGCCGTGCCCACCGGACCCGACCCGATAATCGAGGCAGATCGATGAGCGAACGGATCATCATGCGGACGGGCGAGGCGCTGGTCGAGGGCGCCGAGGATTACCTCTGCGCCGAGCCGGAGGTCGTGATCGGCGAACTGGACGGGCCGGTCGGCCAGGCGCTGGCGAACCTGATCGGCGACCAGGTGAAGGGGCATTCGCGGGTCTTCGCGATCCTGGCAAGCGACGTCCAGGTGAAGCCGGCGACCGTGATGGTGAGCAAGGTGACAGTCAAGAGCGGGAAGTACACGAACATCCTGATGGGGACGGTGCAGGCGGCGATCGCGCACGGCGTCCTCGACGCGGTCCGGACCGGCGAGATCCCCCGCGACAAGGTGGATGACCTGGGGATCATCTACAGCGTCTGGCTCGACCCGGCGGTCCTCGACGCCGACGACCTGGACCACAAGGCGCTTTTCGACGTGCACCGCGAGGCGACGTTGAAGGTGATCCGCAAGGCGATGCGCCGCGAGCCGACCATCGACTGGCTGCTGGAACACCAGGAGAAGGTGACGCACTACTTCCACGACCTGGGCGTGAAGGGGGAGCTTTGAGATCGGCCCGCCCGGGGTCCTGGCGAGGCCTGATCCCTGGTCGGGCGCGGTAGCCTGATCAGGCGAGGGGCCGCGGGGCACGATCGGGGGAAAACCGATGTCGCTCACCATTCACCTACCGGATGACCTGGAGCGGCGGCTACGATCGCTCGCCGATCGCGAAGGACGGTCGATCGAGCAGTACGTGCTCAACCTGATCGAGCGGGATGCGGCGGGTTCGGAGGGCCGTCGGGTATCCGAGGATTCGGGCGCCCGACCGGGCCAGGCGCCTGCACTCACCGACGCCGAGTTCGAAATCCTGCTCGACAAACTGGCGTCCGGCCCCCCGCTGCCTCACCCGCCCGCCGATTTCTCGCGGGCGGACATCTATACCGAGCACGATTGATGCTGGTACTCGTCGATTCCGGCGTCCTGCTCCGTCTCCCTGGAGGCGGAAAGGGGCCCTGGAGGGGGAAAGGGGTCGGGACCGAAATCGACACCCGAGATATCGGCTCCTGACCCTTTGGGCCCGTCGGCCCCTGACCTCATTGGGCCCGTCCTCTGATCCGCGGTGGGTCTGGAGGATCCGGAATCGGGACCGGGGGCCCCTCCCGAAGGAGGCCCCGCGCCGACCGGGCACCTCCGGCGCCCCTGAATCAGGCCGGCAGGGGAGTCGGCCTCGGCCCGCCTTCCCAGTCCGTCAGGCTCTCGGAGTCCGGCCGGGGTTCCTGACCGAGCCGGGGCCCCAGCATCCGATGCTGGTGCCCCACCTCGACCGTGATCCCGCCCGGCTCCTTCATGTAGAAGGTCCAGGCGCCGTGGAACTCGCGGGGCGGCTCGGCCTCGAAACCGCCGGCCTTCACCCGCTCGTAGATCGCGTCCACCCGCTCGCGGCTCTCCTGCATGAACCCGATGTGGAAGGCGCCCGGATACTCGACCGATTCCGCCTTGTCGAAATTGTTCAGCGTCAGCACGAAGCCCGACTCGTCGATCAGGACGGCCAGGGCGTTGCGTCCCCGCTCGACCACGCAGCGGAGCCCGAAATACTCCTCGAAGAACGCCCGAGACCGGGCGACGTCCGGCACGGTCAGATTGACGTGATTCAGGTGCATCGACGAGACTCCCTTCCGGGGCCCGCGCCCGATTCCCGGGCCGGGCCCGCTCGTGTAACGGCTCGATCGGGAGACGACTGGTCGCCGTCGGTCGGGCCTGCGATAATGGTATCGTCGAGAATCATTACAGTCAATAACGATTTTCCGAGGCGACGAATGGGGCGGCCTGGATCGAGGAGGGGGGCGGGAGCCGGGGAGCAGCCGGCGTTCCTGCTGTCGCAGGTGGGGGCGCATGCGTCGTCGCGGTTCGCGGAGCGGCTGGAGCCGATGGGGCTGAAGCCGGCGCACTCGGGGATCCTCCGGATCGTGGCGCGGGACGACGGCCTGAGCCAGCAGGCGCTGGGGGAGCGGCTGGGGATGTTCCCGAGCCGGCTGGTGGGGATGCTGGACGACCTGGAGGCCCGGGGCCTGATCGAGCGGCGGGACAACCCGAGCGATCGTCGATCGTACGCGCTGTACCTGACGGAGGCCGGCCGCGAGGCGCTGGAGAAGATCGCGCAGATCGGCCGCGAGCACCAGGACATCCTGCTGGCGGCGCTGGACGCCGGGGAGCGGGAGCAACTGGCGGGGCTGCTGGCGCGGATCGCGGCCGAGCAGGGCCTCACGCCGGGCGTACACCCGGCCTTCCGCGGCCCCGGCGGCGCGGGGTTATAGGGGCGTAAAGCGATCGATCCCTCCGACCCGTCGGCCAGGGATCATCCCGCTTCGACCGGGCGCGGGGCCGAAATGGGTCAGGACCCGAGGGGGGTGGAAATGGGTCAGGGGGTGGAAATGGATCAGGGCTGACCCCTTTGGGCTCTCGCCCCCTTTGGGCCCTCCTCGGCTCCTGACCCCTTTGGACCCTTTGACCCCTTTGGACCCTTCTGGGCCCTCCTCGGCTCCTGACCCCTTTGGACCCTTCTGACCCCTTTGGACCCTTCTCTCATAATCTGCTCCTTTGTTACGCCGGGCATCATCGCCCGTGCAGATGGAGGCTATTGCAAGTTGCAATAGAGCGCAAGCGTTATTTTGGTTCCAGCTTCGCCGATTGATATTCTTTAGAGCTGTCTTTCCATGTGTAATTATACACCGCATAGTATTCACCGTTAATCCAAACTTGCAGAGACGCTTGCTTTGGATTGGTCAAAGCGCTATGGACTCTGAATCGCCATTCATGTGACTGGTCAACGGCCAGCGTGTAATTCGAAAGCTTCAGTGACTGAGTAACATCTTTAATCCCCATGCCAGGATGGTCTTCTCCCTCATGAAGCCAGAGATTTTGCCCGCGCATCTCGACATAGATAGGCGATGCATATTTACTAAGATTCCGCACGATGAATTTCACTGGCTTACAATAGGAGAACGATTGTTCCAAGTCGTCGATGGAATTTGCTTGAACTACATAAGAATATTTCTCCTCTCGCTCGAATGCCTTCTGTTCGCGCTGGAAGCGCTTCTCTTCGCGGTCATAAGCCTTCTGCTCGCGGGCATCCGCCGCCGCCATTATGGCAAATGCCTGCTGCTCACGCTCGACGGCCATCTTCGTCAGGATCAATGATTCGTCCTCACGCTGGTTCGTCCGCCAGGTGAGAATGAGCGCCATCGCGCTGAAGACGAACGAGATGTATCCGAGGGTATGACTCGCCTTCTCCCACAAGCTATGCTCGGTCGCCATCGCCGCCGACGCTCCAAGTGTGGACGTTTGCTCTCGATACTGACTCAACGGTGTTCGTGGTGGACGCCCGAATATTGACTAAAACACCAGTCTACCATCCCCGCACCCACGGCGGAACATGGGTGCAACAAGAACCCCGGCGTCCATGCCGGGGCGGATGGCTGCCATAGGAGGCCAATCTTACGTCCGGACGCCGACCCGCTGAGTGACGAGGTGCTGCGACATCCACTGCACGGCTTCCTGAGGGAGGTTGCTTGATGCATAGCCGGAATCGACCGAGAGGACATTCACGCAGAGCGCATCCTTTTCATGCATGAAATTCCGCAGCCAGTCACGCACCTGGATCGCGTCCCATGAGGTGCTCAAGAACCAGGTCGATTCGGTCGCCCGGACACCCTTGGATTCGAGCAGCGCCTCGTAGAGCCGCTGGTAGTCCTTGCGGTCGCCCTTGTTCAGATCGTAATGAATCACGAACGCGGCCATTGGCCTAATCCCTCAGGATTCGACAGTCCGTTGCGGAGGCGAAGTGCCGATGCTAGCGGGCTGTTCAATAGAAGTTTAACGGGGACGGATGTGCGCTGGAGGAAGAGATTGTGAATTTTGGATGAAAGCTTGCGTCGCCTTGGCCGCTGTGGTATCGCTACGCCAATTAATATTTGAATACACCTCTCATTCGCGTCCCCCGCCGCGCACCAAATCGCGCACCAAACTTCCTAGAAATCGTGCGATTTGTGAGACGAATAAGAAATATAGAATAACATAACTCGCTCAGCCGCTCCAGATTACGGAAAATCGGGGTTCCGTCCCGTGTGATGGTCAGCAAGGTGACGGTCAAGAGCGGCAAGTACACGAACATCCTGATGGGAACCGTGCAGGCGGCGATCGCGCACGGGGTGCTCGACGCGGTCCGGGCCGGCGACATCCCGCGCGAGAAGGTCGACGACCTGGGGATCATCTATTCGGTCTGGCTCGACCCGGCGGTGCTGGATCAGAAAAAGCTCGGAGCAGATTAAGGGGTCAGGAG